>VFLF01000104.1 GCA_009885185.1 Nitrosomonadales bacterium
ACTATTGGGCAACTTGCTGCGCAAGGGAGAGATCGATTTCTATGTGGCGAGCCTTCAGACGTTCTCACCCAGCGAGTTTTCTCGCGAGAGCCTGTTCGACGATCAGTTCATCGTTTACACCTCGTCGCACCACCGGCTGGCTGAGCGCAAGCGCGTTACTCTGGATGATTTGGCAGGCGAGAGATGGGCGCTCACGGATAATTCGTGGAGCGTTCAATGGCAGCAACTTTGCCGCGAAATGGAAAATCACGGGCTGCCCGCACCACGCCTGGCCATGAACACCAATTCGCAGGCAGTGCGCATGTCTGCTGTTGCCCACGCAGGATTTATTGGGCTGAGCTCCAGACGCTTCATGCAGCAGGAGGCACGCAAATACGACTTGGTGGAACTGCCGGTCAAGGAAATAACCCACGTGCGCCATATGTCGGTCATCTACCGCAAGGACGGCTACCTCTCGCCCGCGGCCCGGCGATTGATTGAGATTCTCAAGGAGCAATCTCGCAGGAGTGTGGCGCCCAAGCACTCGCCGCGTGAGCGCGAGCACAATCTCGCTACTCCGCCTTGATCCCCGCCTCTTTAATCACCTGCGCCCAGGTCGCCGTCTCGGATTTGATGCGCGCGGCGAGCTCCTGCGGCGTGCTGGTTTCCGGTTCCAGTCCCTGACGTCCCATGGCCTGTTGCACGTCGGGCAGGCCGATCGCGCGCGCGGTCTCCTTGCGCAGCCGATCGACGATGCTCGCCGGAGATTTTGGCGGCAGCAGCAGCCCATACCACGAGGTCACATCGAATCCGGGGAAACCCTGCTCCGCCAGCGTCGGCAATTCCGGCGCCACCTTGCTGCGCTTCAAGCCGGTGGTGGCAAGCGCTTTCAGGCGGCCTGTTTTCACATGCGGCAGCGATGACGCCACGCTGCCGAATATCACCTGCGTTTCGCCGCCCAGCACCGAGGCCGCCGCCGGCCCGCCGCCCTTGTAGGTTATATGCGCCATGCTGATGCCGGCGCGCTTCTGAAACAGCTCCGCGGCCAGGTGCAGCGGACTGCCAACGCCCGCCGAAGCGTAGTTGTAGCCGCCGGGCTTGGCCTTGGCCACCGCAATAAATTCCTTGAGCGTAGTGGCCGGCACGCTGGCGTGCAGCACGAGTATGTATTGCGAAGCGGCCATCAGCATCACCGGCTGCAAATCACGCTCCATGCTGAACGGCAGTTTATACAGACTCGGATTCACCGTCAGCACAGTGGAAAAACCCAGGAACGTGGTGTAGCCATCGGGCGTCGCGCGCGCGACGATTTCGGCGGCAAGATTGCCCGCCGCCCCGCTGCGGTTATCCACCACCCACGCCTGCCCCATCGATTCATGCAGCCGGGGCGTGACGATGCGCGCCAGCGTGGCGGCGCCGCCGCCGGGCGCGAACGGCACGAGCATGCGGATCGGCCGCGTGGGATACGCGTCCGCGGCGAGCGCGGGGGCCGTCATTGCGGAAGTTAAAATTATTGAATAACAACAATTAGTTACGTTCACATAGCCTCCTACGCAACTACACAACGGTCAATCGCAGAATTTCGCCCGCATCCGCCACGTCCTCCAGCTTCCACAACGTTTGAAGCAGCGTACTCACGTGAGTATCCGGCAGCACCTTCCTCGCCAGCGTGCGAAATTTCGTTTCGATCTCGGCATCGTTCATCGGATTTTTCCAATGGCCTTTGTGATGATCGACGATGGTGCTGAATTCCTTGCCGTCCTTGGTGATGAGCTTGAAAAAACAGCGCATCGCGTGCGGCATGTGTTTGTCGGCCTCGGCGGACGGCTTGATTTTGATCTTGCGCGTCAACGCGCGGATCGCCGGGTTGAACACATGCGCGTCGTCGAAGTGTTCTTCCTGCACATCGCCATGTGTCAGCGCCACCGCCACGGTATACGGCATGCTGTGATCGGCGGTTTCGCGATTGGGCGGTTCCCATTTCTCCGGCGTGTCCGCCATCAATATGCACGCCGTGGTGACGGTTTCGATCTGAATTTCGGCTATGTCGTCGGGTGACTTTATTTTCTCGCGCATTTGCAACGCGGCCTCGCACACGGTTTGCGAATACTGGCCCAGCGGAAAGCGTTTAATCAGGCACTCCATGATTTTGAACGGCGCGCCGTTCCTGCCACCCAACGTATCGAGCGTAAACGTCTTACGCGCCACCGCCTTGAAGTAGCCACCCACGCCTTCGAATATCGGCGACGGGCCGGTCATGCCGCGCGCTGCGAGCATCGCCGCGAACACCGCGTTGCGCGAGGCATTGGCATACGCGCAACCCTTCCACATCGACACATTGCCGATACGCGTTTGATACAGCGCGTTGTTAGGCGCGATGCCCAGTTGCAGGCAGTGCTCGAACTGCTTGCCCTTGAAGCCGAACAGCCACGCCGCCGCCACCGTGCTCGCCATGCCGCCGACCGTCACGTGGTCGTAGCCCAACGGCTTTAAATCCACCTCATCACAGATGCGGCAAAACATTTCATAGGCCAGCACCGTGGCCAGAATCACATCCTTGCCGCTGCGCTTGTTGATTTCCGCGGCAGTCAGCACCGCCGCGATGCTGTCGCTCGGGTGCCCCGATTCGCCGGTGCTGGTGTAGCCGTCGTTGTAATCCAGAAAACGAATCATCACACCGTTGGCGAAGGTGGCGAGGTCAGGGCTGGTTTTCAGCCCGCTGACCATCACCGTAGCCGCTTGTTTGCTGCTGGTCATATCCGCCAGATCACGCGCGATTTTTTCCGGTTCGCTGTTGTAGCCACCGAGCGCGCAGCCGATGGAATCGACAATCATGCGCTTGGCGGTTTGAATGACCTCCGGCGGCAGGTCTTCGTAGCGGAGTTGGGTGGCGTAGGTGGTGAGTTGTTCGACGATGGTCATGGCTTTATTGGGTTAGAGGGCGGAAAAGCGCAGCGCCTTCCGCCATTTGCGTTGAAAAATTACGATTGTCCGGCGGAAAGCGCTGCGCTTTTCCGCCCTACTTGATTGCTAAAAAATCCCGCACGTTCGCTTCATCCCGCAACTTCCACACTCGTTGTATGACACGCCCCATTTCCGACTCGCCCGCGCCGCCGCTGTATCCGGCGAGCCGCACGGCTTTGTCTTCGATTTCCGGGCGCGTGAGCGTGTTGTCGGGGTCGCCCTTGGGGGAGGACACTTTGCCTTCGAGATTGCGGCCGTCCCGGGTGGTGGCCGTCACATGCCCTAGCCAGCGTTTCGGATAGGCGCCATCCACCACCGGATCGAGCACCATCTTTACCTTGTCGTGAAAACTGCGCGTCGCCGGGTCTTTTAATGAGGCCTCGGTGAAATCCGCCAGCCCCGCACGGCCATGCAACGCGGCCAGCGCCAGCACAAAGCCCATGGAAAATTTCGATTGATGAATCGTTTGCGGATCGGTCACCGGCCCCAGCACGTCAATCGCGCCCTGATGCACATGCGCGGTCACGGCAGTGATGTCGTCGTGCTTTAACTTGTTGTCCCGCATCACTTTGAGCAGCGCGTCGGCCGCCGGGTGCGTGTGGCGGCATGAGGCGTGAAATTTGAACGAGGTTTCGGTCATGCCCCAGCGCGTGCCGAGGCCGTCGATCAGCTTCGCGGGATCGGCATCGCTCGACATACCCGCCGCCATACCTTGTTTGCCTTCGAGAATTCTATGCGCGCCGGTGAAGCCGTCGCGCGCGATGTAAGCCGCCATCAAACCATCCGCCGCGGCCTTGGCAGTGTGCAACTGCTTGGAATCCGCTGCGTCGCGCAGGAATTCCCACAGACCCGCCGCCATGGTGCCCGCCGAGCCGATGCAGTGCTGCATTTTTTGCGCATCCAGTTTGAGCAGATGCGCCACACCCGCCGCCGCTGCGAGCTTGCCCGCCGTGCCGGTGGTGTGAAACACCTTGTAATGCGAGCGCCCCAA
>VFLF01000036.1 GCA_009885185.1 Nitrosomonadales bacterium
ACGATCAACGCCACGGGCGGGGGCGGCACCTCGTCCGGTACGGCGTCCGTCACGGTCACCTCGGCCAACAATGTGGATATCAATAACAATGTCACCGTGACGTCGGGCAACCAAGCGGGCACGATCACGGTGAACGCGAATACCATTACGAACAGTAGTGGGGTCTTACGGGCTGCAACTCCGGCGGGCGTCAGTACGATCAATCTAACAGCGGTCAATGGTATCGGCACGACCGGTGCGCCGATCCGCTTGTTTGACGGTATCGCGGGGATCGTCGCGAGTAACACTGGGACCTCGGGCAATGTGGTGCTGACCCAGCAGACCGGGAATTTCTTGTTCGCCGGTGCATTCGGCATTACCAATGCAACCACCGGCGGTGTGATTGACCTCACGGCGCAAGCGGGAAATATAGGTTTTGCGCCCACTGTTGCAACGTCGTATGCCTACCCCAATGGAACACTGACTCTGCGCTCGAGCTTGGCAACCACCGGTGCGATCAATGTCGGCACGAATGCCACGGTGAGCGCCAATAGCGTGAATCTGACAGCGGATCAGATGGCCATACAAGGGCAAGTCAATGCGCTGTCGGGCGCGGCGACCATCAACGTCAATACGCTGACTATCGGTCGAAATATTGACTTGGGGGGAGCGGATAGCGCCACGTCGCTGGGCTTAACCAATGCGGAGTTAAACAATCTGAACGCCGTAGGAACTTTGAGCATCGGTAATCCGCTTGTCGGCTCGGCCAATACTTTTAGCAACACCGGGCCGGTGACCGTGACCGACAATCTGACGATTAACGCCCCCGGTCAAACCCTCACGCTTGACGCAGCGAATGATTTCCAGGGCATTGTTTCGATCGTCAGCGGCAACGCCCTGATCAATGATATCAATGCGCTCACGCTGGGCACATCGACCATCGGCGGCACACTGACTGCGACTGCTGGCGGTGCGATTACTCAGACTGGCGCGATCACTTCGGTAGGCTCCGCCATTTTCAATGCGGGCGCCAATCCCGTCACGCTTTCCGCCGCCAACGACTTTCAGGGCGGCCTTGGGGTGACCGGTTCAAACGTATCGGTGAACGATATCAATGCGCTGCAACTCAGTGCCTTCACTGTCTCCGGCGCCCTGAGCGTCACCGCCGGCGGCGCCATTACGCAATCCACGAGCCTGACCAATGTAGGCGGAACCGCCAGCTTCAACGCGGGTGCGAATCCGATCACACTGACCAATGCCAACGATTTTGCGGGGGCAGTATCCCTGACTGGCGGCGCCACGCAGATCACCGACGCCAACGGGCTGACATTGGGCACGCTGGCGACCGGCGCGCTAACCGCGCGATCCACCGGCCCGCTCAACCTGGGGCAGGGCACGGTGGGCGGCAATCTCGTGGCCACCAGCAACGGCGGCGCGGTGACGCAATCCAGCGCGCTGACGGTCAGCGGCGTTTCCAACATCAACGCCAGCGCAGGCGCGATCACGCTTACCGCCGCCAACGACTTTGCCGGCGTCGTGTCGCTGACGGGAGGCGCCACCAGCGTGGCCGACATCAATGGCATAACACTCGGTGCAACGAATGTCGGTGCGTTCACGTTTTTTTCACCGACGCTTGGAGTCCAGGGGGCAATGAACGCCGCAGGCAACTTCAACCTGCTGAGTGGCACGCTGACCATTAGTCCGGGCGGCTCTTTGACGGTATCGGGTGCCACCGATATTGCCGTGGGCGGCACGCTGGCCACCGGCGGGAGCTTTTCCGCGCTGGGGCCTGTCTCGGTAGGCGGCACGTTACGCGGCTCGGCCACCGGTCCGATCAATGCGGCGGGACAGGTGATCAGCGTTCCCGGCACGCTCGACCTGAACGGCGGCGCCGTGACCGCAGGCGGTGTGAATGTCAGCGGCTTGCTAAAAGGGATCGGCAGCATCACCGGAAACGTGAATAATGCCGGCACGGTGGCGCCCGGCGCATCGCCTGGCATCATGAACATCACCGGCACGTACACGCAAACCGCTGCCGGTACACTGCAAATTGAAATCGGCGGTACCGCGCCGGGCACGGGTTATGACCAGTTGCAGGTCAGCGGCAACGCCAATTTGAATGGCTCCATGGTCGTCACGCAGTTTGGTACTTTTGTGCCGGCTGCACTGAATACCTTTCAGCCGATTACCGCAGGCGGCGTGATCGGCACATTTGCCAATGTGGTGGTACCTGCGGCATTTGCCGGGCTGAGTGCAACGTATTTGGCGAATTCGGTTGATTTGACGGTGTCTCAGGCCGCCGCGGCAGGCTCCATCACCGCGGTCGATCCGCGCATCGTGAACGAAGATAAGGATATATTCGATCTGGAGGAACACGATCTTTTTCGCAAACTGGGGATGCTGGTTTGCGATTAAGCGAACGCAGGCGGAAAGTGTCTGTTGGTTACTGGATGGGGATGGTGTTTAAATAAATTGTTTAAAAACAATAACTTATTAAAGTATGTCGGTATGCCGGCGGCGCTGCTGAGCGGCGCGCTGGCATTGCCTTGCTTGGCGGTTGCGCAGGTAGCGGAGCCACTACCCACGCCCGCCGAGCCGCGCTTTGACGTGCAGCGCTATGAGGTTTCCGGCAACACGCTGTTGCCCAAGGAGCAGATAGAGAGCCTGCTGGCGCCGCATACCGGCAAGCAGCGGGAACTGGCGGATGTGCGTCGCGCGCAGGAAGCGCTCGCCGCCGCCTATCGTGATCGTGGTTACGGCACGGTTCAGGTAATACTGCCGGAGCAAAACGTCAACGCGGGCGTCATCCAGTTGCGCGTGTTGCAGCCCAAGGTGGGCAAGGTTTTGATCGACGGCAACAAGCATTTCGACAACGCGAACATTCGCCATAGTCTGCCGTCGGTTAAAGAGGGCGAAATCCCCAATTCCGCAGCAATGATGCGCAACCTGCAAATCACCGCCGAACACCCGGTGAAGCGCACGACGGTGCTGCTGCGCACTACGGAAAATCCCGAAGTGGTGAATGTCAACGCCAAGATTGACGACGCGAAGCCGTGGCGTGTCGTCGCCACGCTGGACAATACCGGCAATGGCGATACCGGTTATCTGCGATCCGGTATCGGTTTTCAGCATGCCAATCTGTTCAATCGCGATCATGCGCTTTCCGCCCAGTTTATTACCTCTCCCACGCATCCGAGCAAGGTTAACGTCTTCGGCGTCGGTTATCACGCGCCGCTGTATGCCTTGAACAGTTCAGTGGATGTGTTCGCGGGTTATTCGGATGTGAATTCAGGTACCGTGCAGGGCTTGTTCAACGTGGCGGGCAGCGGCACGGTGCTGGGCGCGCGCTGGAATTATTTTTTACCGCGCTGGGGCGATGTGCAGCAGAAGCTGTCGCTAGGCGTTGATTACCGCGCGTTCAACAACGACGTGACCGTTGCGGGCATCAGCCTGGTGCCGGATGTCACGATACGGCCTGTCAGCGTGATCTATGTGGGCAAGATCAAGGGAGCCACCTCCGAGGTGAACTTCAGCGCGGGCTTGTCCGCCAACGTGCCGGGTGGCAGCAAGGGCAAAGCGGCGGATTTTTTGAGTTCGCGCGCTAACGCCAACGACAACTACAAGATTTTCCGCTATAGCGCGAGCGTGCTGGCCAGCTTCGCCAAGGATTGGCAGGTGCGTGCCGCGATGAACGGCCAATACACCGGCGACGCGCTGGTAGTGGGCGAACAAATTGGCTTGGGCGGGCCGGAGTCCGCGCGCGGTTTTCTGGTGCGCGAAATCAATAACGACAAGGGCGTCAATGCGCAGTTCGAAGTGTTCACGCCTGAATTGGCGTCGAAGGTGGGGCTTCCCGCCGGCACGCGTTTGCGGATGGTCGGGTTCTATGATTACGGCGAAGTGTCGCGCAATCGTGCCCTGCCGGGTGAGGTAACGCGGCAGTCGATTTCAGACGTGGGTCTGGGTCTCAGGCTGAATTACGGCAAGCTGATGAGTTTGCGCCTGGATGTCGCGCATGTCCTACGTGACGGCGGCACGCGCCAAAGCGGTGATAACCGCATTTCCGCTGGATTGGCCTTGGTGTTCTGACATGGAACTGTATCTTGGTAAACCGGAGCACCACGGCATGAGGCAATTCGGCCACACGCAATGCGGGCGGTGGGCCGCGGGTCTGATACTGTTTTTTTGCAGCGCGCTCGTTTGGGCGCAGCAGGTGGGATCTGTCGTTCAACTCAATGGCACGCTGTCGGCGCAGCGCGTCGATGGCAGCGCGCGCATTCTGGCCATGAAGTCACTGGTGCTGCAGGGCGATACCTTGGTCACGCAAAAAGACAGTTTTGCGCAAATTAATTTCACGGATGGCAGCTCGGTCACGATGCGGCCGGGCACCACGTTGAGAATCGATGAATACCAGTTCGACAGGGCCCAACCACAGGGCGACGGGATCACCATGCGTTTGTTTAAGGGCGGATTGCGCGGCATTACCGGGTTGATCGGCAAGCGCGGCGATCAGGACGCTTACAAGCTGCAGACCTCGACCGCGACGCTGGGCATACGCGGCACCTCGGGCGAAACGCTCGATTGCACGCAGAGTTGCGAAGGCGTAACCCGTGTCGGCGGCACACTGCGGCGTGGTGTTTACCACGTCACGTATACGGGCCTCTACATCATGGTGACCAGGGCGGGCTCCATTTTGATCGGCCCGGGACAGGTCGGCTTTGCCGAAGACCCTGACAAACTGCCCGTGCTGTTGGATTCAGACGTTGATTTGGGACTTGATCCTTTCCCGTTCACGCTGGGATCGTTTGATCCCTCCCAAGAGTGCGTAGTCCCGTAATTCCCGCCATTCACGCGCTGATGCGCCGGATTGTGACGCGGACGGGCTGTAAACGCTTGATATTTCAGCCCCTTACGCTATAATCCGTGCCTCGCTTCGGCTGCTGCCGGGGCGATTTTTGTTTAGAAGATTGCCCATCCTTGCCTCACCGTACCGCATAACGGGAGGCCCACACATAAAGCCCATAAGGAGATTCATGCATGCGACATTATG
>VFLF01000278.1 GCA_009885185.1 Nitrosomonadales bacterium
AGCCGCACGTGGTTTTCAAATGTCCGCGCCGCCCATTGACTCTCGGGGATTTCGTCAAGCGCGTGGCAAAAAAAGGCGTGTGCCTGGCATTGCCTACGCGCATGCTGTTTTCTGACAACCGCGTTTTCATCAACGGCGAATGTCACACGGTGGCGCGCCGGCACCGTGGCACACTGGCGCCCCTGGTACGACTGGCTGACAGCCGCGAGACAGCGGCATTCATGCCGGACGCCGCCACGGCGCGGCTATTGCATACATGGTACTGCGCAGGCTATGTTGACATCTGATCCCATGTCCGACAGTCCGTCCGAAAAAAATCCGCTGCGGAAGTACCGGCGCTTTGAAAGCTTCCGGGAGTACGAGTCGTTATTTGACGGCATGGTTCCGCACACCGAATCGACGATTCGCCTGTTCGACCGCACCCTCGCGCGGGCATGGAACGAAAAATCCCGCATGGAGGTGTTGCGTCAGTTCCTGCTTCGCGACCGCGCTAACAAAATGATGATCATCCTGCACCTCGCACAGGACATTGAACGCGAGCAGCCGCGATTAATCGGGCTGCTGGGTGATTTCAGCCACGCGGTCAAAATACGCTTGACGCCAAAAATGGCGCAGCACCTATACGATCCTTTCGTCATTTTCGACGCGAGCCACTATTTGCACCGCTTTCATCATGCGCACATGCGGGCGGCGCACGGAACCCACGATGTGGATAGCGCGCGGCAGCTACTGGATCGTTTTGATGAGCTTTGGGAAGTGTCCGCGCCCCTTACTCCGGCGAGTACCAGCGGCCTGTAACAGCGCCCTCACACTCCTTCCTTTATGTGGACAGTTGCGCCACGGCTGCGGTAGAATGCACGCCGCTTCAACCCACTAGCTCACTAGCTATGGGTCAGCCAACGCACCAAAGCCGGACTTAAGCCGGTTTTATGTTCAATCATTTACTACCTTCGAAGGGATTTAATATTATGAAACGTTCGCTTATTCTCGCCACCCTCCTCGCCGTCGGCATCACCGCTTGCGGTGACAAGCCCGCACCGAAACCTGCTGCCGCTCCGCCGGCACCCACCGCAACCCCGGCGCCCACAGCCGCTCCTTCCGCTGCTCCGGCACCAACTGCCGACGCTGCAAAAGATGCTGCGGCAGCCGCAGTCGACACCGCGAAAGACGCCGCCAAAGACAAAGTCGACACCGCAAAAGACGCCGCCAAAGACAAAGTTGACATGGCAAAAGACGCCGCCAAAGACAAAGTCGATATGGCAAAAGACGCCGCCAAAGACAAAGTCGATGCGGCGAAAGATAAAGCCATTGAAGTCGCCAAAGGCGCCGCTGCTGGCGCAGTCGCCGGTGCGAAAGACGGTAGTGGCATGGCTGGTGCCGCTGGTGGCGCCAAAACCGGTGCAATGGACGCGATGAAGAAGTAATTCTTAGTCTGTCCAGTCAATTACTGGTAGAACAGTCAAAAAGCCGGCCCCTGTATACGGGGCCGGCTTTTTTTCGCCGTTTTTTTGCGTTCGCGCACAGCGCCTGTCGGCCAATCAGGTTATTTCTCTCCAGTCAAAACCCTCCTCCTGTGACGCAACGCCAATCCATGCATCGTCGCAATCGAGTACCGCCGCCAGCGCGCGCCGTGCCAGCGCCGGCGTATTGTTTTGTTTGGAGAGGTGCGCAGCCATCACATGTTGCATGCGGTTTTTCGCCTTGGGCAGAGCGCCCAACAGACACGAAGCCGTACTGTTATCGAGATGCCCCAGCCGTCCGGCGATGCGCTGCTTGAGATATGCCGGGTAGTTGCCGCTCATCAGCATATCAAGGTCGTGGTTGCATTCAAGCACCAGCGCATCGACATCCGACAGCATGGTCTCGATATGTGTCGTGGACACCCCTGTGTCGGTCAGCACACCCAGCGATTTGTCACCATCACCAAATACAAACTGCGCCGGCTCGCGCGCATCGTGCGGCACCGGAAAAGGCCGCAACTGAATATCACCCACGGGCAATGGCGTGTGACTATCGATGATGTTCACTTCTACTTCCTTGAATCGCGCGACACCTGTCGCGATCAAGGTACCATGCGTGAGATACACTGGAATATCGTGCTTGCGCGCAAATCGCGCAACACCGCCCACGTGGTCATCGTGCTCGTGAGTCACGACGATGCCGTTAATCTGTTCGGGCGCAAGCGCCAGCCGCGCGAGGCGCCTGACGGTATCGGCAAGGCCGAAACCGCAATCCAGCATCAGATGAGTATTGCCGGCATGGACGATCAGCGCGTTGCCTTCGCTGCCGCTACCCAACGATGCGAAGCGCATTGACTACCGCAGGCAAACAGTGAACAGTGAACAGTGAACCGCAAGCCCAGCATGGCGCGGTTTTCCGATTTTACTGTTCACTGTTCACTGTTTACCGTTCACCGTTCACCGCTCATCGCTCACTGCTCATCGCTTACCCGCTACTTCAACTGGTCGTAGAGCAGCGTCAAAATCCGGTTCGCGGTGGCGGATTGTTCCTGCCGTCCTTCCTTGGTCAGCACGTTGACTTCCGCGCCGGTATCGATATCACGCACGGCGATCTGGTACTGCTCGTTTTTCTTCGAGGGAGAGTTACCCCAGAATTTCAGGCCGCCGACCATCCTTCCCAGAAAACCCTGTTTTGCGTCTGACGTTTTCACGTCCGTTTCCGGATCGATATAACGCACGAAATAAATCCCCTTGCTGCGGTCACGGTCTTCGACGGTAAAGCCCACGCGATCGAGCGCCAGTCCAACGCGCCGCCATGCGCGATCAAATTGCTCGTTCAGCATCAGCTTGCCGCCACCCTGCGTGGCCAGCGACGCAAGGGGCGCTGCGGTCGCCGTCGCTATTTGCTGCTTGGCACGGGCATCCTGCACGCCGAACCGCGTCATCAGCCGGCGCAGCATTTCCGCTTCCAGGTCGGGATCGGCTTTGCGCGGCTGCCACTTGGTCGAATCCTTGCTGGAAGAGGTGTACACCTCTTCCATGCCGCGATGGCTGACATAAATCTCTGTGTTACCCGCAGTGCCGCGCTCCAGCCGCGTACGGAACTTGTCACGCTCGCCGGTGGAATACACTGTATCCAGCAATCTACCCAGCGTCCTGCGGATAAAGCCGTCGTCGATTTTCGCGCGATTTTCCGCCCAGTCGGTCTCCATCACGCCGGCCTCCGGCACCTCCACATTCACGATAAATCCGACTTCCTGCCAGAAATCCTTAACCACCGGCCACACTTGGCCGGGATCGCCCTTCACCACCAGCCAGCGCTGCGTGCCCGAGCGTTCGATACGCACATCGCCGCCCTGCTCAGGCAATACGCTCCCGCTGCCGCTCGATACCTGCGGACGCCCCGCGCGATCCTTGTCGTACGCCGATAAGGTCGCCGTGCCCTTGGGATTGATATCCGGCACGGTGAACCTGTCGTCCGCACTGGGGCGCGTCAAATCGGGCGGAATTTCCAGCGGCGGCAATTTGCCGGATGACTTGTAATCTATTTTCTTGGTGGGAATCTGGACGCTGCTGCACGCCGCCAGCAACATTCCCATCGCAATACAACACACTGCCTTACTACACTGAATCAATCGCATATCTATCCTTAACTATCCTTAGGTGCAAAAAACGACGCATCAACCGGGAATGCCGGCCTGGCGCATACCCTCGCGCACCAGGTCGTAACACGCAGGCGACAACGGCGTCAGCGGCAGGCGTATCCCGCCGCCGATCAAGCCCATCTGTTGCGCCGCCCATTTCACCGGAATCGGGTTAGCTTCGCAGAACAAATGACGGTGCAATCCCAGCAGCTGGTCGTTGATCTCCCGCGCCTTGGCCAGATTGCCAGCCAGCGCCGCGACGCACATCTCGTGCATGGCTTTCGCCGCAACGTTCGCGGTAACGGAAATCACGCCGTCGCCACCGAGCAATATCAGCGCCATGCCGGTTGCGTCGTCGCCACTGAATACCAAAAAACTCTTGGGCTTGCGCCGTATCAAATCGGAACCACGTTCCAGATTGGCCGTCGCGTCTTTGATGCCGACGATATTCGGCACCTGGGCCAGTCGCAGCACGGTTTCATTCTGCATATCCGCCACGGTGCGACCGGGAACGTTGTAAAGTATCTGCGGAATATCCACTGCCTCGGCGATGGCTTTGAAATGCCGGTACAAGCCTTCCTGCGTAGGCTTGTTGTAATAGGGCACCACCGACAGACTCATATCGGCGCCGGCTTTTTTTGCGTATGCGGATAACTCAATGGCCTCGCGCGTGGAATTGGCGCCGGTCCCGGCAATCACCGGAATGCGTCCGGCGACATGATCCACCGCCGTTTTGATCAGCAGGCAATGCTCATCGTAGTCCACCGTCGGCGATTCGCCCGTGGTGCCGACGACAACGATGCCGTCAGTGCCTTCCTTGATATGCCAATCCAGCAGCTTGCGAAACGATGCCAGGTCGAGCGCGCCGCCCTCGTCCATCGGCGAAACGATCGCCACCACGCTGCCCTTTAACGCAACCTTCATCGTAGCATTTGATGCCGCCATGTCCTTGATTTTCCTGAATAAAACAGCAATCGGCCAACGCTTAATCGCGCATTGTACCTGAAGACAGGCCGAACCGCTTACGGGTGTGACTGCGCCGGATTCAATTGGTTGCACCAAGCGCAGGAAGGCTTGCGCACGGCGCCTACGCCATCGCGCAAATCCGCTGCACCATCGCCGGCTTCGGCGACTCCACGTAGAGGTCTTCGTAAGCCAGCACACGCAACTTCCCGTGCACCGCCTCCAGCAACTCGCCCGGCCTGAGCAAAAAATCCGGATTGGAGGGCCGGCCATAACGCTCATTGCCCAGGGCAAAGGTTTCATAAATCAACATGCCGCCGGGCGCCATCGCTTGCAGCAACAACGGAAACAGGGGCCGATAGAGATAGTTCGTCACAACGATGACGCCGAAAGTCCTGCCGGTATAGGGCCATGGCCCCGACTCGATATCCGCGCACTTCGTTACGACACGATCAACGCCGGCCAGTCCCGAGAGCGCCGCGCCGTCACGATCCACCGCCTCCACCCTGTGCCCGCGCGACGCAAAATAGCGGGCGTGCCGTCCGCCGCCGCACGCCACATCCAGCACCGTGCAACCGGTGGGCGCCATAGGTACGATCGGTACGATCGGTACCATCGGCGCCCAGCGCGTCACCCATGCGGAAGGCGTGTCCACCCGCGTCAGGTCACGCGGAAATTCTTGAACTGCCACGGATCGGATTCATCCACGTCCTCCGGAAACGGATGATGCCGGCCCCGCAGCGGGTTCCACTCGGTATAAACGCCGCGCACCTCGCCCAGATACGGATTGGCGACTTCGAGCACGCGCCGGAAATCCAGATCGTCCGGATCGACGATGCCCGCGCGTGGATTTTCCATCGCCCACACCACGCCGCCCATCACACCCGCCGCGACCTGAATACTGGTGGCGTTGTTGTACGGCGCGAGCTTGCGCGCTTCGTGGACCGAGATCTGTGAGCCGAACCAATAGGCGCCGCGCTTGTGACCCATGAGAAGCGCACCGAGCTCGTCGACCCCGTCGAAAATCTCATCCATCAGCACGCGGCGCTTCGCCTGCCCGATCCA
>VFLF01000716.1 GCA_009885185.1 Nitrosomonadales bacterium
ATCGGTCATTGCCGGCGCAGTGCCCTTGTACGGCACATGCACAATGTCCACGCCCGCCAGCGACTTGAACAATTCCCCGCCAAGGTGCGGCGAGGTGCCGGCGCCCACCGACGAAAAATTGAGTTGTCCCGCTTTGGCTTTTGCCACCGCGATCAGTTCCTTGACGGAATTCGCGCCCACCGACGGATGCACCACCAGCACCTGCGGACTCATCACCAGCATCGCTACCGGCGCGAAATCCTTTTGCGGATCGTACGGCACCTTGGGCAAAATCAGCGGCGCGAGAAAGGTGCCGCCACCGGTGCCGAACAGCAGGTTGTAGCCGTCGGGCGCCGCGCGCGCGATCATCTCGCTGGCGATCACCGTACCCGCGCCGGGACGGTTATCCACTACCACCGTTTGCCCCATCAGTTCAGTCAGCTTGGCGCCCACCGCGCGCCCGACAAAATCCGTCGGCCCGCCGGGCGGGTAAGGCACCACGAGGCGAACGGGTTTGGTGGGGTACGAATTCTGCGCGGCGGCAGTCATGCACACGCCGGCGAATATTGTTGCGACTAAGTGCTTTGCATTCATTCCCCCGCTCCATTGCGATAGACTTGCGCCATGCTAACGCATTCTGTAGAAAAGGATGAAGGATGACCGCCTTCATCGTCCGCCGTCTGGCCCAAAGTCTGCTCGCGCTTTTGGCCATGTCCGCGCTGGTATTTGTCGGCGTCTACGCCATCGGCAACCCGGTGGATATTCTGATCAACCCGCAGGCGGATCAGGCGGAAATCGCGCGGGTTACCGCCGCGCTCGGCCTCGACAAACCGGTGTGGGTGCAGTACTGGAGTTTTATAACTGCCGCGTTCTCCGGTGATCTCGGCAGATCGTTCGCCTCCAACGTGCCCGCCGTGCAATTGATATTGCAGCGCATGCCGGCGACGGTGGAACTGGCGCTGGTGGCAATGGTGATCGCCATCGTGATTGGGCTGCCGCTCGGGCTTTGGGCCGGCCTGAAACCCGAATCCTTCGCCGCCAAGTCGATCATGGCCGGTTCGATCCTCGGTTTTTCGCTGCCGACGTTCTGGGTGGGGCTGATGCTGATCATGATTTTTTCAGTGTGGCTGGGCTGGCTGCCTTCGACCGGACGCGGCGCCACGGTCGAGGTGCTGGGCCTGCATCTGTCGATGTTGACCTGGGACGGACTGAAGCATCTGCTGATGCCCGCCACCAATCTCGCGCTGTTCAAACTCTCGTTGCTGATTCGTCTCACGCGCGCTGGCACTCGCGAGGCAATGGTGCAGGACTACGTGCGCTTCGCCCGCGCCAAGGGCGTGCCGGAGCACCGCGTGGTGTCGGTGCATGTGCTGAAAAATATCCTGATCCCAATCGTCACCGTGCTGGGATTGGAGTTCGGTTCGCTGATCGCCTTTGCCATCATCACCGAAACGGTGTTTGCATGGCCGGGCATGGGCAAGCTGCTGATTGATTCGATCAATGTGCTAGATCGGCCGGTGATCGTGGCGTATCTGATGATTATTGTTTTTCTGTTCATCCTCATTAACCTCGTCGTCGATATCCTCTATACGGCGCTCGATCCGCGCGTGCGGGTATCGGGAGCGCGCGCGTGAGTACGCTCATGAGCGCCGCCGTGCCAGCGCCAGCCTCGCCGCTGCGTGAATTCGCCAGCGGCTACGCGCGCAGCCGCGTCGCAGTGGCAGCGCTGGTGGTGCTGCTGCTGATCCTTGCCGCCGCGATTTCAGCGCCGCTGATCTCGCCGCAAAATCCGTACGACCTTGCTCAGCTCGACATCATGGACAGCAAGCTCGCGCCGGGAGCAAAAAGCGGCACGGGAGCCACCTTCCTGCTCGGCACCGACGACCAGGGCCGCGACATGCTCTCCGCAATTATTTACGGCCTGCGCATCAGCCTCGGCGTCGGCGTCTTCTCCACCGTGGCGGCACTCGCCATCGGTATCGTGTTCGGCCTCATCGCGGCGTACGCCGGCGGCTGGACTGACGCCATCATCATGCGCGTGGTAGATCTGCAACTGTCGTTTCCCGCGATATTGATCGCACTGATTCTGCTCGCGATCCTCGGTCAAGGCGTGGATAAAATCGTCGTCGCGCTGATCACCGTTCAGTGGGCCTATTACGCGCGCACCGTGCGCGGCGCGGCGCTGGTCGAAAAGCGCAAGGAATACGTCGACGCCGCCGTGTGTCTGGGCTACAGCCCCATGCGCATCGTGCTGCGCCACATCATGCCCAACGTGCTGCCGCCGCTGATCGTGGTGGCCACCGTGCAGGTCGCCCATGCGATTGCACTGGAAGCGACGCTGTCGTTCCTGGGCCTGGGCATGCCCATCACCTCGCCTTCGTTGGGATTGCTGATTTCCAACGGTTTCACGCATCTGCTGTCGGGCAAATACTGGATCAGCTTCTTCCCGGGGCTGGCACTGCTGGTGACTATTGTTGCGATTAATCTGGTGGGCGATCAGTTAAGGGATGTATTGAACCCGCGGCTAAAATAAGGCATCGTGAGGCGAATCATGAAACCCCATGCAATCAAAGCGGTATTGTTCGCATTGTTCACAGTGGCGGCTGCGGCCACGCATTCCGCCTTCGCCCAAACCTACCCCACCCGCCCGGTGCGGATTATCGCTGCCTCCGCCCCCGGCGGCACCAGCGACATCCTCGCGCGCATGCTTGCGCAAAAACTCACTGAGGTCTTCAAGCAACAATTCGTGGTCGAGAATCGCGCGGGCGCGAGCGGCATTCTCGGCACCGAAGCCGTGGCAAAAGCGCCGCCGGATGGCCACACGCTGCTGATGATTCAACCTTCGCTCACCATCAACCCCAGCATGTTCGCCAAGCTTCCTTACGACACAGTGAATGATCTCGCGCCGGTGATCAACGTGGTGGATGTTGCGCAGTGCGTGACGGTACACCCTTCCGTACCCGCGAAAAACATCAAGGAACTGATCGCGCTGGCGAAGGCGAAGCCGGGCACGCTGGTAATCGGCACGCCCGGCGCGGGCACGCACCCGCATCTGACCGCGGAGCTGTTTCAGCAAAAAGCGGGCATCAAAATACAGCAGGTGGTTTACAAGGGCGTGTCGCCCGCGCTGATTGCCACGATGTCCGGTGAAGTGGGCATTGCGTTTTCGGCAGTGCCTTCCGTCCTGCCCTACATCCAGTCAGGCAAAGTGCGCGCGCTCGGCGTCACCACCGCGCAGCCGTTGCCGAGCCTGCCCGGGGTGCCGACGATCTCGGCATCGGGTTTGCCCGGTTTTGAGAGTACGCAGTGGTTCGGCATCCTTGCGCCAGCGGGCACGCCGCGCACCGTGATTGATCTTCTGCATCAGACGATCGCACGCATTTCCAACAGCGCCGATGCAAAGGAAAGGATGACAAGCATGGGCATGACGCCGATCAACAGCACGCCCGAGCAGTTCGCCGCTCTGATCAAAAACGAATTGGATACCTGGGCCAAAGTCATCAAAACGGCGGGGATCAAATCGCAATGAGCAAGTGAAATACCGCATGCGCACGCCGCTGATTGCGTCGTATCATAGTGTCTGCCAGCTTTTTGGACCCCGATCCCCGATTCATTAAATACCAAATAAAAATAAATACTTACAAGGAGTTCACCATGGATGACGCCACGCCCGCCAGCAAGCCAGAAACTGCCGACACACAGCCCACGCTGGACCGCCGTTCTTTCCTGAAAGGCACCGCCGCTGCGGCCGGCGCCGCCGTCGCCGCAGCCACCACGCTCGCGCAGGCGGCCGAACCCGCGGCGAAGCCCGCGGCCAACAAACTGCCGAGCGAAACCTTCATCACGAATCCCGGATCGGATTTCATGGCCGATGTATTGAAAGCCACCGGAATGAAATACGTGGCGATCAACCCGGCAGCCGGATTTCGCAGCCTGCAGGAATCCATCATCAATCACCTGGGTAATAAAAATCCGGAAATTCTGACCTGCTTGCACGAGGAAACCGCCGCTGGCATGGCGCACGGCTACGGCAAAGCCACCGGCGAGTTGATGGGCGTGATGGTGCATGGCACGGTGGGCTTGCAGCACGCGACGATGGCGGTTTACAACGCGTGGTGCGACCGTGCGCCGATGATGATCCTCTCGGGCAACGGGCTGCGCTCCGACACGCGGCGCCCCGGCGTGGAGTGGAATCACAGCGTGCAGGACCCCGGCGCGCTGGTGCGCGACTACATCAAGTGGGACGACCAGCCGATTTCGTTGCAGAGCTTCGCGGAATCCACCGTGCGCGCCTGCCAGTTCGCGCTGACCGCGCCTTATGCGCCGGTGATGGTGTCCCTCGATATGGATATTCAGGAAGAAGACAATCACCACGCCCCCGGCACGCTGCGCATTCCGAAAATGGCGCGCATCATTCATCCGCAGGGCAACACCAGCGCGTTGAACGAGGCCGCGCGGATGCTGGTGGCGGCGCAAAAACCGCTCATCATCGCCGACCGCGCGGTGCGCAATCAGGAGGGCGTCAAGCTGATGATCGAATTGGCCGAGTCTCTCGGCGCACCGGTGATCGACAACGGCCAGCGCATGAACTTCCCCAATACCCACGATCTCGACTGCTCGTTCCTGCGTCAGACCCTGCTGCGCGACGCCGACG
>VFLF01000642.1 GCA_009885185.1 Nitrosomonadales bacterium
AACTGGTACGACATGCAGGTGAAGACCGTGCAGTATGGCCTGGGCGAGCGCGGCCCGAGAAGCCGCGCCAATGGCGCGCTGGTGTGCGGTGACGTGACATTGAGTGCCAAGGAACTGCAATCGCAGCGCTGCGAGTTCGGCGACGACATCCTCGCGCACCCGCTCGACGACGAGTATCACCGCGCACGCGCGCCGGTGTGGGACAACATCACCGTGCCGTTGCTGTCGGCGGCGAACTGGGGCGGGCAAGGGCTGCATCCACGCGGTAATTTCGAGGGTTTTATGCGCGCCGCGTCGAAGGACAAATGGCTCGAAGCGCATGGCATCGAACACTGGACGCACTTTTACACCGACTACGGGCGCGAATTGCAAAAGCGTTTTTTCGATTTCTATTTGAAGGGCGAACAAAACGGCTGGAATGAACAACCCAGAGTGCAATTGCAGGTGCGGCACGTCGATCGCTTTGTCGAGCGTATGGAAAACGAATGGCCCATCACGCGCACGCAGTGGACGATGTTTCATTTGCACCCCGTTGATAACGCACTGCGGCGCAAGGCCGCGACCGCTGACACCACGATCACCTACGATGCAATGGGCGAAGGCCTCACCTTCATCAGCGCGCCCGTGGAAGCCGAAACCGAAATCACCGGCCCGATAGCGGCACGGCTGTTCGCCTCATCTTCCACCCGCGACGCGGATTTTTTTCTGATCCTGCGCGTGTACACCCCCGACTTGCGCGAAGTCACCTTCATGGGCGCCATCGATCCGCACACGCCGATTGCGCAAGGCTGGCTGCGCGCCTCGCATCGCAAGCTGGATACGAAGCTTTCGCTGCCCTATCGCCCGTATCACACACACGACGAAGCGCAGCCGCTAACACCCGGAGAAGTGGTGCAACTCGACATCGAGCTGTGGCCAACGTCGATAGTCGTGCCCGCCGGCCACCGCATCGCGCTCACCGTGCGCGGGCGCGATTACGAATTCGCCAAATCCACCGGCGCACGGCTGTCGAATTTCAAGAACGAGTTACTCGGCTGCGGCCCGTTTTTGCACAACGATCCGCGTGATCGACCGGCGGCGGTTTTTGGCGGAAAAACCACGCTGCACTTCGGCGCGGGGCGGGAGGCGTTTGTGTTGCTGCCGGTCATACCCAAGTAACCGCCATGCATCCATCAAAAACAATTTAATAAAAACAAATACTTACATAACACCCTCAATTCCCCGGCTGATAGTTAATCGCCTTCGCCACCGCCGCCCAGCGCGCCACATCCTCGCCGATCCAAGCGGTAAACCGTTCTGATGTCTCCCACCACGGATCCACGCCGAATGCGGCGTACGATTTTTTGATATCCGCGTGCGCGATAATTTTTTCCAGCGTGCCGTTCAGCCGGCTGACGATGGCGCGTGGCGTTGCGGCGGGCGCCATGATGCCGTAGTTGGACGCGATCTCGAACTTGGGATAGCCCATCTCGGCGATGGTGGGCACATCCGGTAGCGCCACCGAACGCTGCGGGCTTGCTATCGCAATCGCGCGCACCTTGCCCGCCTTGATCTGCCCGATCGACGGCGACACGCCGATGAACATCATATCCACGAAGCCGGCGATCACCTCCTGCTGCGCGGGGCCGACGCCTTTGTACGGCACGTGCAGCAGGTTGATGCCGGCGGCGAGCTTGAATTGCTCCATACCCAGATGCACCACGCCGCCCGCGCCCGACGAGGCATACGTCAGCTTGCCCGGCTGCGCTTTCGCCAGCGCCACCAGCGCCTTCACGTTGTGCGCGGGCATGCGCGGGTTGGCGATCAACACGGTGTGCCCGCGCGCGAGCGGACTGACGCCGACAAAATCCTTCAACGTGTCGTAGGGCAACGCCGGCTGCGTGCTGGGCGCGGTGTTAAACGATGCGGTAATCACCAGCAGCGTGTAGCCGTCGGGCGCTGATTTGGCCACATGATCCGCGCCGATGGTGCCGCTGGCGCCGGCGCGGTAGTCGATCACAAAGGGTTGCCCCAGCGCCTCTTGCAGCTTGGCGCCAACGGGCCGCGACAGCAGATCCGTCGGGCCGCCAGGGGGAAAGGGCGAGATAAAACGCACGGGCTTTGCCGGATAGGCTGCCACCGGAATGGGCTGCGCATAAACCACGGCAGCCGGCAAAACACAAAATAGAACACCCAAACCAACAGTCGATTGCAAGTGCATGAAAATATCCCGTGTCGTCAAAATCGTATCGCGGTGAATATACGACAGTTCCGCGAACCTGTGCGATGCGCGGCGCTACACTTGCGTCTTTGCACAGCCCACCGCACACACAGGAGTCCCGCATGTCCGATACCCCGAAGAAATACCGCTTCCTGATGATTCAGGCGTTTGATCTGCCGGTCGGCTCGCACTATCTGCACCGCCCGACCGAAGGCGCCAAGGAATCGCGGCTGATGAATCACGAAACCCTCACGCACCTGCTGGCGGACGTGGAATGGGAGTTGCATCGCGGCCCGCTCGCCACCTACGGCGACTGGCCGGTGGAAAGCCGCGAGGAATTCGGCCTCGTCGCAGCGGGTCGCCTGCCCATCGTGCGCGAGGCCTGCGAGAGCGGCAACTACGATGCGCTGGTGCTGCTGGGCGGCGGCGAGCCGGGATTTAATGAATCACGCGAAATCGCGCGGCCCTTTGGCATGCCGGTGGTGTCGTGCGCCTACGCGCAAATGCATTACGCGTCGATGCTGGGCAATAAATTCAGCGTCATCGATCTCACTGAAATACACAATATGTATTACTACGATCTGGTGGTGCGCCATCGCTTCGACGCGCGCTGCGCCTCGATACGCAATCTCGAAAGCCCGTTTCCGCGCCCGCCGCACACAGAAGGCCTGATCCCGCGCAAGGAAAAAGAAAAAATCCAGCGCGGCGAACGCTCCGAAGTTCTCGAAGCCGCCGTCACCGCCGCCGTCGCCGCTATCGAGGAAGACGGCGCCGAAGTGCTGACCTTCGGTTGCTCCGGGCTGTTTTTTCTGCGCCCGTTTGTGCAGCAGCGGCTGAAAGAAATCGGCTGGGACGTTCCGGTGCTCGAAGGCTACGCCTGCGCGATCACGCTCGCGAAATCACTGGTGGATTTGAAGGTATGCGCGAGTGCGCTGATGTTTCCGCCGGACCGGCCGCGCAAGTGGCGGAAGAAGAAAGTGTTTTAACGTAACTATTCAGGTTTGTGCGGCTTATGCAAAAACCCTCCCTCACCCTCGATCCCT
>VFLF01000741.1 GCA_009885185.1 Nitrosomonadales bacterium
AACCGCGTCCGGCTACCCGACTCCCCCGATTGACGATGCAATCCCCGGAGCGGATACGGGCCGCCCGGTTCAATTGTGAATCTGAAGGCTCGAAGTAACCGCCGCGTTTTCACCGATAATCCCGATGCGGATCTGTATCTATGGTGCGGGTGCTATCGGCGGCCATGTCGCTGCGCGCCTGGCAGCGGTCGGCGTGCACGAGGTATCGGTCGTGGCGCGGGGCCCGGTACTGCAGGCGATCCGCGAGGGCGGACTGGTGCTGCACACCGGGGGGCGGGAAATTCGCGCCCGGCCCCATGCTGTGACAGACGATCCATCGTCGTTGCCACCACAGGACCTCGTCGTCGTCGCACTCAAGGCTCCCGGAATGCCGGCCATCGCCGCCATGCTCTCACGCCTGCTTGCGCCGGGGGCGCGCGCCCTGTTCGTGACGAATGGCATTCCCTGGTGGTGGCATTACGGTATTGCGGCGGAGCCCCGACATCTTCCGCTGGTCGACCCGGGGGCCGCGCTTTGGACCGAGGTCCGGCCGCAGTGCGCGCTGGCCTGCATCGTCTATTCGGCGAATGCGCTGGCGAGCCCGGGCGTAGTTCACCACAGCGGCAACGACCGCTGGCTGATCGGGGCGCCCGACGCATCTGACGCATTGGGCTGCGAGAGCGTGGATCAGGCCGTCGCCGCGCTGCGCGGGACCGGGCTGACTGCCGAGGCCACGCCGAACCTGCGCCGCGAAGTGTGGCGCAAGCTGGTCACCAATGCCGCCGGCAATTCGGTGAGCGCGCTTACCCGCCTCAGCTTTCACGCGCTGGGCGCGGAGCCGGGAACGCGGGTGGTGGTGGCCGCCCTCATGCGCGAGACGCTGGCGGTGGGCACCGCCCTCGGCTACGACTTGCGCGCGGAGATCGATGTCGAGCAGGCTTCCCGGCGCGCCAACACGAAACCCGATCAGCTTCCGCATTCGATGTTGTGGGATGTGCTGACACATCGCCCGTTGGAAGTGGAGGCGGGGCTTGGGCAAATCCAGGCGTTTGCGCGCGATGCTCGCGTCGCCGTGCCCACGATAGACGTGGCGGTCGCGTTGCTACGCGGGATCGATCGTGCGGGACGCGCTGAGCGGGACAAATCCCATTGAACAAGCCCTGTGAGGACCGCGGGGCTACGTGCAGCAGCCAGGAAAACGTACCGAGAGGTATAGTAGCCATGACCGGCACGCCCCCATGCGTTGACGCCACCACCGGCATCCGTTAGCTTGTGCCGCCTATCACTGACAGCAAGAGGCCACTCGTGAAAGCAAAGTTCGAGATCAAATCCACGTTGCAGGTTTTCAATCAATCCGATGTGCCGACGTCGCCCGGCGTGGTCGAAGGGCTCCTGGTCAAGAGGCTCGCCGGCAGCGCCGCCCATCCCAGTGAACGGATCAGCGTGGGATTGGCGACGTTTGGCCCCGGCACGCACGAACATCTTCACTGGCACCTGATCGAGACTTTTCACTATGTCGTCGCCGGCCGGGGAATCGTGAGGGACATCGAAGGCAACAGCTTCGAGGTGAAGCCCGGGGACGTGGTTTACGGCCCGCCGGGCATGCGCGGTGCGCACGAGTGGGAGGTGAAGGAGACGCTCCAGCTTCTCACGATCAAAGCCACCAACGCGCCTGAGCGGGCCATCCAGTTCAACATCGACCGCTCCACGATGGAATCGAAAGCCGAGCTCGGCTATCTGATCGACCGCGGCGCCGCCGACATGAAGGAATCGTTCTATTGAGATCGTTAACTCGTACGTCGGAGGCGTCGCTGCCACGGCGCGCCCGGCCGATACGTAGTCCCCTGCGAGCCTGGCAACATGGCTGGCTCTTTTCGCTGACTGCAGTGCCTGTCGCCGGGCCCGCGCTTGCTGCGGTTGCGGACCGCTATCCTTCGCGCCCGATACGCTTCCTCGTGCCCAACCCGCCGGGCGGCGCCAACGATGTGCTTACCCGCATCGTAGGCCAGAAGCTAGCCGAGGCGATGGGGCAGCCAGTTATCATCGACAATCGTCCGGGAGGTGCCGGCATTCTCGCGACCGAACTGGTGGCGCGTGCGGTACCCGACGGCCACACGCTGCTGCTGGGGTTCAATGGAAACCTAGCTTTCACGCCGGCGCTACGCCGCACGCCATACGATCCGGTCAGGGATTTCGCGCCGGTCGCTTTGGTAGCCGACTCGCAATACCTGATGGTGGCCCATGCCTCGGTCCCGAGCTCGCTGAAGGCGTTTGTGTCTTACGCCAAGTCCCGACCCGGTCAGATAAACTACTCGACTGCGGGCAGCGGCTCGCCGTCGCACCTCGCCGCCGAGCTTTTCAAGCAGGCGGCGGGCATCAATCTGGTCCACGTTGCCTATAACGGCGGCGCACCGGCAGCCACTGCGGTCATGTCCGGAGAAGCCCAGCTTTTCATCGGCAGCGTTCCGGTCACATTGCCTCACGTGAAGGCAGGAAGGCTCCACGCCCTCGGCGTCACGGGTTCGAGCCGCTCGCCGATCGCACCGGATATCTCGACGATTGCCGAACTCGGCTATCCAGGCTTCGAGGTGAGCGCGTGGTACGGCGTGCTCGTTCCGGCGCGTACGCCGAACGCGGTCGTCGCGCGGCTCAACGCAGAAATACTCAAACTGCTGCGTCTTCCCGATACGATCGAGCAGATGAGACGGCAGGGCCTGGACCCCACAGGCAGCACTCCACAGCAGTTCGCGGACCATCTTGGGCGTGAACTGTCAAAATGGGCGCGCGTGGTCAAGGAAGCAGGCATTAAAGCCGACTGATCGAAACGCCGCCTGCGATCGCCGTGGTTTGAGAAATTTGGCATAACGCGCGCTTCCCGCCGCACGCGATAACGGTAGACGTGCGACTGGCGGCTTTGGGCCGAGGCTGTGTGAAAACGCAAAATGAAACCGATATTAGGGGTCTTCACACCCTTACCCACTGCTGCGAATGCAATACAACGCATCCTAACAAGCTTTTTTTTCGGACTGCGACGTCGCACAGCGTTTTCACACAGGCTCGGCCGGGTACCGCCCGGGGCCAAAACAAACTAGCACTGATTGGCTGGACGGGCGCTTACGTTGGATTTAGAGTGCCGAACATTTCCCCCGCCAATCAATTCATCCGCAGGAGACGGAACATGACACGCCTTGGATCATTTTGCAGGATCGCCACACCCTTCACCAGGAGTGGCGCCCTTGATGATGATGCCCTGTGTGCGCTGCTGGAACGATTTGTCAAATCGAAGATCGGCATCTATCTCGGCAGCGCCGGCGCCGGCGAAACACATGCCGTTCTGTGGGATGAAATCCAGCGAATTTACGAAATCGGCCTAGCGCAGTGCAAAGGCAAGATTCCCGTCTACGCCAATCCGCCCGAGCAATACACGGTACGCGCCACGCGCGAATACGTGTTTCAGGCCATCAAGGCGGGCGCGGAGCTGGTAAGTATTTACGGCCTTGCAGGCCGGCACGGCATGAAACCGACTGATCTCGAACTAACGCAGTATTTCAACGAAGTGCTGGCCGGCATCAAACATCCCATGTCGCTGGCGGTCAATTTGCCCATCACGGGCTACATGCCCAAGGCGTCGGTCATCGCGGATGTATGCAACCGGCACCGCAACGTGGAAGCGATCAATCTGAGCTACGGCGGCGATGCGTTTTTCCTGCAACTGAAAGACCGCTTGAAACGTGATATTCCGATCTACGTGCATCTGAACGGATCGCTCAACAAACTGATGATGGGCGCTAGCGGCGTGTTTGGCACCGAAGCCAACATTATCCCCAAGACGCAGCGACGCTATCTCGAAGCGGTTGAATCGCGTGATTTCAAGACAGTGGCGAAATACTCCGAGCACATCGTGCGTTTTGCGGATTTGGTCTCGCAGTGGTCGCCCTCAGTACCCCGGGCGCTCAAAATGGCAATGCGTCTGCTGAAACTGCCGGGCGGCGACGGCGGTTTGCGCGAACCCTACCGTATGCCGCCGCCGGCTGAATACAAACGCTATTGTGACGCGCTGCTGCGACTCGGCATTCCCGAAATCGAGGAGCAGGCGCGTGCCGCGGACGTGCGGCTGCCCGCTCGCACACATTGATTCACCACGGTGAATGAAGATGGCAATCGTACCGCCACGCAGATGGGCGATTGCCGCGATGGCAATCGCCACACTTGCTGTCGGAGCCGCGGACGCGGCCGCGCAAACCTTCCCCAGTAAATCCATCCGCATTGTTACCGCACAGGCTGGCGGTGGAACCGATTTTATATCCCGGTTGATCGCGCTGGGATTGACCGATGCGCTGAAGCAGCCCGCGGTTGTCGACAATCGCGGCGGCAACGTATCGGTGGCGGCGGAAATCGTTGCAAAATCACCGCCCGACGGGCACACGCTGCTGAT
>VFLF01000481.1 GCA_009885185.1 Nitrosomonadales bacterium
GAACTTGGGCTCATAGGAGCGCATTTCATCGCCACGTCCGGGGCGCTCGATCTTGATGACCTCGGCGCCGGCTTCGGCGAGGATCAGCGTGGCGAGCGGGCCGGGCAGCAGCGTGCTGAAATCGAGCACCTTGATGCCCGAGAGTGGCTGTTGGGTGTTGATGTTGGGCATGGTCAATCGCTGCTGCCGGAACTGAGCGGAAACGGTGAATCATGCAACGCCTGTTGCTCATGCTGCATCACCGCGCGCTCATACGCCACCCGCGCGCGGCGCGCCGGCGCGTACGCCGCGTCACCGTAGGCATCAAACAAATCCTGTGTCACCTGGCAGTGGTACTCTAGGCCGGTGCGTTCGAGCAGCGCGATGGGGCCTTCCGGGTAACCGAGGCCGAGCTTCAAGGTGGTGTCGAGATCGTCCGCCGTGGCCAGCCCCTCGTCCAGCCGCGTCAGCGCGGCGTTGTAGTACGGGCGCACCAGACGGTCAATAATGCGCCCGGCGAAATCGCCGCACACCGCCACCTGCAAGCCCGCACTTTCCAAAACAGTTTTTGCCGCCGCGATTGCCGCATCCGTGGTGCGCGGCTGGCGCACCAGCTCCACCAGATTCGACGGCGCCGCCGCGCCGAGCCGAAAGCGCGCAAAGCCCAGCACGTTGCCGCCCTCCTCGCCGCGCGATTCGCCGGTATGCACGCCCAGACACTCGCCATCCAGCTCGATCAGCACGGCGGTTTTTTTCGCCGCGTCGCGCAAATCACGATATGCCGCGCCCGCGTCCGCGCCGAGTATCACCACCACTTCGCCGCCGCGCGAGGCATTTTTCAATAGCGCATGATCGTCTTCAAAGCCATTGCTCTCGCCCGTTTCGATTACCGAATATTCCATCTTAGCCCCCGAACATTGCGTTATTTTTATAGGTGTAAAATCCCTGCCCGGTCTTGCGCCCCAACTGGCCCGCCGCGATCATGCGCTTGACCAGCGCGGGCACGGCCGCGCGCGGCTCGTGCGTGGACGAGTACAGCGCCTCGGCCACCAGCAAGTGCGTGTCGAGGCCCACCAGATCAAGCAACTCCAGCGGCCCCATCGGATAACCCAGCCCCGCCTTGATGGCGCGATCAATATCGGCGGGCGCGGCCACGCCCGACTCCACCAGCCGTATCGCATCGTTATTGAACGGCACGAGAAAATAATTGAGGATAAAGCCGGGATTGTCCCTGGTCTTCACCGGAATCTGCCCCATCGCCTTGGCAAAATCCCACGCCGCCTGAAACGTCGCGTCACTGGTACGCAGGCTCGGCGACATTTCGATCAGCTTCATCAACTGCGCCGGCAGACAAAAGTGCATGCCGACCACGTTTTCATCGCGACCGGAACCGGCGGCAATCTCGGTGATCGACAGCGTGGAGGTGTTCGAGGCGAATATCGTCTCCGGCTTGCAGGCCTTGTTCAATTGCGCCAGCACGTCATGCTTGACCTTGAGGTTTTCAAATACCGCTTCGATCACGATATCGCAATCGGCAAGGTCTTCGATGCGCGTGGTTCCCGACAAGCCCGACATGATTTTATCGACGTCGGGTCGTGTGAGTTTTTTGCGCTCCACCGACTTGGCAAAAAAACCTTCGGTCTGCTTGCGCGCACGGTCGAGCGCGGCTTGCTGCGTGTCGAAGACAATGGTTTTAAAGCCCGCGCGCGCCGCAACGATAGCGATGCCCGCGCCCATGGTGCCGCTGCCGGCGACGCCTACGGTTTTGATGTTGTGCATTTATTAAAAACCTTTAGCCACAGATTTACACAGATGAACACAGATTAAAAACCCCTTCCCGTCATTCCCGCGCAGGCGGGAACGACAGTGGTGGGGTTAATCCGTGTTCATCTGTGTAA
>VFLF01000589.1 GCA_009885185.1 Nitrosomonadales bacterium
CCAGCCGCTGCAAGGCATACGACGGGCGGCGCGGGCTGCCGATGGCGAGGCGCTCGAACGACAGCAGCGCCTTGGCCACGTTCCACCCTTGATGCAGTTCGCCCACCAGATTTTCTTTCGGCACGCGTACGTTGTCGTAATACACCTGACAAAACTCCGCGTGGCCCGCCAGGTTGACGATGGGCCGCAGCGTGATGCCTGGTGTTTTGAAATCCACCAGAAACAGGCTGATGCCTTCCTGCCTTTTTTTCGTGTGCGGATCGGTGCGCGTAAGCACATAGCAATGCGTCGCGTCCTGCGCAAGCGAGGTCCAGATTTTCTGGCCGTTGATGACGTACGCGTCGCCGTCGGGTACCGCCATTGTGCGCAGGCTCGCCAGATCGGAGCCTGAATTCGGCTCGGAATACCCCTGGCACCAGATGTGTTCGCCCGACAGCGCGCGTGGCAAATAAAAGTTCTTCTGCGCTTCGGTGCCAAAGCGCATGATGATGGGGCCGATGTGGGTGATGCCCTGATCGGGCGGGCGCGCCACACCGTGACGCTCCATTTCCTCCATATAAATCAGCATCTTCCCGGCATCCAACCCCATGCCGCCCCACGCCTGCGGCCAGTTCGGCGCGACCCAGCCTTTTCGGTAGAGCTTCGCCCACCACGCTTTCATTTCATCCCAGCACGCGCGGCGCAGAATGTAGCGCAGGTGTTGCGGATACTCCGCTTCAAAAAACGCACGCACTTCCGCGCGGAAAGCGTCGTCGGTCAGGGCGTTGTAGTCACGCGTCACGGCTGATCTCCAGAGGGTTATGCGGCATTTTATCGCGGCGGCGGCGCGGCAATCTCGCGGATGCCACTCATGGCGCGGTTTTTTGATAGCCTCTCCCGTGAACACGTCAACACCCACCCTGTCATTCCCACGCAGGCGGGTATCCCCTTCCCTCAGGGAAGGTAGGATGGGGTCGTAATGTGCCATATGGTACATCGCATGGATTCCCGCCTGCGCGGGAATGACGAGAGGAAAGTTTTTCATGCACACGACACTCCGGTGAAAAACATGCGATTGATAACCGCCGTTGCAACCCTCGGCCTCATCACAGCCAGCGCCGCCCACGCCCAGCCGCGCGCCGATGCCGGCGCCTTCCCCACGCGCCCGGTGCGTCTCATCATTCCTTTCACTCCCGGCGCGATCAATGATTTCATCGGCCGCGCGGTGGGTGCCAAACTCACCGACAAGTGGGGCCAGCAAGTGGTGGTCGATAACCGCGCGGGCGGCGGCACCATTACCGGCACCGACATCGCCGCCAAGTCGCCGCCCGACGGGCACACCATGGTGGGGCTGTCGATCATCCACACCATCAATCCGAGCGTGCATGCGAAACTGCCGTATGACCTGATGCGCGATCTCGCACCGGTAACACTGATGTGCGCGTCGCCGTTCATGCTGATCACACACCCCGGCGTGCCGGCCAAAAGCCTCCGGGAATTCATCGCGCTGGCGAAGGCCAAACCCGGCACGCTAGCCTATGGCTCCAGCGGCACCGGCGGCGCGCAGCACCTGATGGGCGAAATGCTGGCGATGATGGCCGGCGTGCAATTGCTGCACGTGCCGTACAAGGGTGGCGCGCCATTGATGACTGATTTGATGGGTGGCCAGTTGCAGTTTTCGTTCATGAGCTACTCCACCGCCGGCCCGCACATCAAGGCCGGGCGTATTCGCGGCCTTGCCGTCACCAGCGCCAAGCGTGCGGGCAGCACGCCCGACGTGCCCGCCATTGCCGAAGAATTTCCCGGCTATGACGCGATGCCTTGGTGGGGCATCGCCGTACCCTCGGCCACGCCAAAAGCGCTGGTGGCCCGGCTCAATCGCGATATCGTGCAGGCGTTGCAAACACCGGACATCCGCGAGCGCTTCATCGCACAGGGCATGGACATCATCGCCAGCACGCCCGAACAGGCCGCTGCACACCTGCGCGAGGAACTCGCCCGTTGGGCCAAAGTCGTGAAAGCCGCCAACATACGGCCTGACTAAGCGTACGGAAACGCACGGAAACGCACGGAAACGCGCGGATATTCCCGGTGTGGACGGCTACAATAAAGGCTTGAATAAGGAACCATCCATGACCCTCGCCAGCCAATCGGCCATCGACAACCCCGCCATCCAGTCTGAAACCGCACTGATCGAGCAATGGCTCGACCGGCTCAATGTCGCCCTGCAAAGCAAAAGCCAGACATCCGTGGCGGCCCTGTTCGCAACGGAAAGCCACTGGCGCGATCTGCTCGCGTTTACCTGGACCATCACGCCCTGCGCCGGCGCCGACGCCATC
>VFLF01000268.1 GCA_009885185.1 Nitrosomonadales bacterium
ACCCCACGCAACGGTTGAGCAATATCCGAAAATGGAAGGACGTCAGCTTGTCATGGTGATGTCCCCCAAAAAAGGCGGTAAAGTACCTCCGAAAAGCGCTGTGAAAGCAGCGCCGGGGCCCGCAAAAGCAGCAGTAGTTGCACCGGTTTCACCAGCTTCACCAGTTATACCAGCTGCGGTTGCGGTTGTGGCGGCAGCGGTTCCAGCCGAGGTAAACAAGAAGTAGTTGTCCGGGTTTTAGAAGTCCTTCCCGATCCAGGGCAGGCACCCGGCGCTAAGCTAAAAAGAGGTAGTCATGCCGAAACTCAAGACCAAGAGTGGCGCGGCCAAGCGTTTCCGCAAGCAGGGTAGTGGCGGAATCAAACGCGGATCGGCCTTTATGCGTCACATCCTTACCAAGAAGAGCACCAAGCGCAAGCGTCAGTTGCGCGGGGGTACCGCTGTACACGCGTCGGATTTGCGTGCCGTTCGTGCCATGTTGCCCTATTAAAGGAGATCAGCCATGCCAAGAGTAAAACGTGGTGTGATCGCCCGGGCGGCGCACAAGAAAGTCATCGAAAAAGCCAAGGGTTTTCGTGGCCGCCGCGGTAATGTATTCCGCGTCGCCAACGAAGCCGTCATGCGCGCGGGGCAGTATGCCTACCGCGACCGCCGCAACAAAAAACGCGTGTTTCGCGCGTTGTGGATCGCCCGTATCAACGCGGCGGTGCGCGAACACGGCATGTCATACAGCCGTTTCATGAACGGCTTGAAGAAGGCCGCGATTGAGGTGGATCGCAAAGTGCTGGCCGATATCGCCGTGCTGGACAAGCCGGCGTTTGCCAAGTTCGTGGAAACCGCGAAGGCAAGCCTCGGCGCGTAGATGTCACGACAGGGAAATTGCGCTAAACGCAACTCCCGGGAAAAAGAGGCTCACCGGCCTCTTTTTTTTGCGATACGATTTGTGCCGCCCGATTCAACGTGCCGGTAAGTGATACGAACCCGTGATGTGAGCCCTATATGCAAGACTTGGATGCGATAGTTAAAGACGCCCTCGCGGTGTTCGCCGGCATTGGCGATGCCGACGAACTGGAGCAGACCAAGGCGCGTTACCTCGGCAAGAGCGGGGCGCTGACGGAACAGCTCAAGGGACTGGGCAAGCTGCCGGCGACCGAGCGGCCCGCCATGGGCGCGCGTATCAACGCGGCCAAAGAGGCGCTGGAGCAGGCCTTGCAGGCGCGTCGTGATGGCATTCAGAAAGCGAAGCTTGATATTAAACTGCGCGAAGAATCGCTGGACGTGACCTTGCCCGGACGGGGCACGGGTTTCGGCGGACTGCATCCGGTGTCTCGTACGCTGGAGCGGGTCGAGCAGATTTTTCATTCGCTGGGATTTGAGGTGGCCGATGGCCCCGAAATCGAAACGGATTTTTACAATTTCACCGCGCTGAATCAGCCGGAGAATCATCCCGCGCGCTCCATGCACGACACGTTTTATTTGCGTGATGGCAAACATCTGCTGCGCACCCACACCTCGCCGATACAGGTGCGTTACATGGAGTTGCACAAGCCGCCGATACGCATCATCGCGCCGGGGCGCGTGTACCGCGTGGATTCCGACGCCACACACTCGCCGATGTTTCATCAAGTCGAAGGACTATGGATCGATGAAAGCATTTCGTTTGCCAATCTGAAAGGCGTGGTGACGGAGTTTTTCAGGCTGTTTTTCGAGCGCACTGATTTGCAGGTGCGCTTCAGGCCATCGTTTTTTCCGTTTACCGAGCCGTCGGCCGAGATCGACATGAGCTTTGGCGACGGCTGGCTGGAAATCGGCGGCTGCGGCATGGTGCATCCCAGTGTGCTGAAGAACGTGAATATCGATAGCGAACAGTTTCAGGGCTTTGCCTTCGGCATGGGACTGGATCGTCTGACCATGCTGCGTTATGGCGTCAACGACCTGCGCTTGTTTTTTGAAAACGACGTGCGGTTTTTGCGTCAATTCAGGTAGCCGCCATGAAATTTTCCGAATCCTGGCTGCGCACGTTCGTTAATCCGCCGTTGTCGACCCGCGAACTCGCAGATTTGCTGACCTTCGGCGGCATTGAAGTCGAAGGCGTTGCGCCGGTCGCGCCGCCGTTTGACCGCGTGGTGGTAGGCGAAGTGTTATCAGTTGAAAAACATCCGAACGCCGACCGGCTGAATGTGTGTCAGGTGAACGTCACGGGCAACGCCAACGAAGCGCCGCTGACCATCGTGTGCGGCGCGCCCAATGTATTGGCTGGCATGCGTGTGCCAGCGGCGTTGGTGGGCGCCAGATTGCCCGGCATCGAGATCAAGGCGGCGAAGGTACGCGGCGTGGCGTCTCACGGCATGCTGTGCTCTGCTAAAGAATTGGGGCTCAGCGACGAGGCTGACGGATTGCTGTCGCTGCCGCCCGGCACACCCATAGGCAAGAACGTGCGTGACGTGCTGGGGCTGGATGACCAGATGTTCGACAGCAAACCCACGCCTAATCGTGGCGATTGCCTGAGCTTGCGCGGCCTTGCGCGCGAGGTGGCCGCGCTGAGCGGCGCAACGCCCGCACAGCAGGCGGATGCGGTGGCGGTGCCAGCAAGCCATGACGCCAAACCGACTATCACGCTGGAAGCCCCGCAGGCGTGCCCGCTGTATTGCGGCCGCATCCTGCGCGGCGTCAATACCAATGCGGCTACTCCTGCATGGATGACGCAGCGGCTGGCGCGCAGCGGTGTACGATCCATCAGCGCGGTAGTGGACGTGACCAACTACGTGATGCTGGAACTGGGGCAACCGATGCACGCATTCGACGCGGCGAAAATCGATGGCGACATCCGCGTGCGGTTTGCCCGGCCCGGAGAAAAACTCACGCTGCTCAATGGCGAAACCCGCGAATTGTCTGATGCGTTCCTGGTGATCGCCGATGATCGCAAAGCGCTGGCGCTGGCCGGCATCATGGGTGGCGCCGACAGCGCTGTCGGCAATACCACCCGAGACATTGTGCTGGAAAGCGCCTTTTTTGACCCCGATACCATCACTGGGAAATCGCGCGTGCTGGGTTTTGGTTCTGACTCGTCGTTTCGTTTTGAGCGCGGCGTTGATTTTGGCGCAACACGCGAAGCAATGGAGCGTGCAACGCGTTTGATACTTGAGATCTGCGGCGGCAGCGCGGGGCCGGTTGCCGAAGCAACAGCAGCACTGCCCTCGCGCAAACCGATATCGTTGCGGCTTGCTCGCGTTGAGCGCGTGCTGGGTATCGCGGTTAGCCGCGCGGAAGCCGTCGGTATTTTCGAGCGACTGGGTTTTGCGCACGAGAATGCCGATGACGGTTTGCGCGTGACGCCGCCCAGTTACCGTTTTGATATTGCCATCGAGGAAGATCTGATCGAGGAACTGGCACGCGTCCATGGTTACAGCCGCATACCGGACGCACGTCCCGTGGTGGCATCTGCTGCGCTACCCATGCCGGAGAAGGCGCGTAGTGCTTCCGCGCTGAGACGCCTGATGGCGGCACGCGATTATCAAGAAGTTGTTACTTATAGTTTTGTCGATCGTGCATGGGAGCAGGATTTTTGCGGCAATCATGCCGCAATTGAATTGGCCAATCCCATTGCCAGCCAGATGGCGGTGATGCGCTCCAGCTTGATCGGCGGATTGGCGCATACGCTTAGCTATAACCTGAATCACAAGCAATCACGCGTCAGGGTGTTTGAATTGGGCCGATGCTTCACGGCGGATGGCGACGGTTATGCGCAACCTTGGCGCATTGCCGCTGCGGCTTGCGGCCACGCAGCGGATGACCAGTGGGGCATTCGTCCCACGCGGCAGGTGGATTTCTATGACGTGAAGGCGGATGTGGATGCATTATTCCATCCACGCGAAGTGGTGTTTGAGGTGGCGACGCACCCGGCATTGCATCCAGGCAAGAGCGCGCGCATGGTTGTGAACGGTATTGCTGCCGGGTGGATTGGAGAACTGCATCCGGGTTGGCAACAGAAATACGACTTACCCGTCGCCCCCATAGTATTCGAAGCGGATTTAACGGCGCTGACCGACCGTGCGTTACCTATCCATAGTGCTTTATCGAAATTCCCGCCGGTTTGGCGTGATTTGGCGGCTATTTTTGATGAAAACACGCCTTATCAAGCGATTTTGGATGCGGTAAATGCACAAAAACCAGCCATCGTTTCTGGATTTGTGGTATTTGACATTTACCGCGGCGCGGGCATAGAAAATGGCAAAAAAAGTCTTGCATTCAGGATGTTAGTACAGGATACTGAGAAAACACTGACCGATGCGGAAGTCGATTCCGCAGTCTCGGAAATCATAAAAATCCTTAAAAATCAGTTCAATGCCAAGCTTCGCTGAAAGGGGAAACATGACTTTAACGAAAGCTGAACTCGCGGACTTACTGTTCGAAAAAGTGGGTTTTAACAAGCGGGAAGCTAAGGACATGGTGGAGACGTTCTTCGAGGAGGTCCGCCATGCGCTTGAGGCCGGGAAGGGCGTGAAGTTGTCCGGATTCGGTAATTTTCAGCTCCGTCTGAAGCCGCAGCGTCCCGGACGCAATCCCAAGACCGGGCAAGAGATACCCATCACCGCACGCCGCGTGGTGACCTTCCACGCTTCGCAAAAGCTCAAGGCCATGGTGGAGCAGCGTTACCATGGAAGCAAGTCCTAAAACGCAGCTTCCGCCGATCCCGGCGAAGCGCTATTTCACCATCGGCGAAGTAAGCGAGCTGTGCGGCGTAAAGCCGCACGTGCTGCGTTATTGGGAGCAGGAGTTCACCCAACTCAAGCCGGTGAAGCGTCGCGGCAATCGCCGCTATTACCAGCACCACGAAGTTCTGCTGATACGTCGCATCCGCGAGTTGCTGTACGATCAGGGATTCACCATCAGCGGTGCGCGCAATCAACTGGACGAACTGTCGAGTGACGGCACAAGGCATCCGCGCGTGCGTACCCCGGCCCCGGTCATCACCTCGGCAGGCGCGGTAAACTCGGCCAGCGTCAGAAAGGAAATTCAGACGGTTATTGAAATGCTGCGGGCGTGATCCTGTCGTGGGATCGGACTATTCGAAATCAATTCAGTGACTATGGCCGTGGCGTGATTGCCGCGGCTTTTTTATTTTATGAGTAATGTATTTCATCGGGACGCTCGAGTTGAACCGCCGATTGCCATCGGCGGCGAGGGCGTTTATCTCATTGACCGCGAGGGCCGCCGCTATCTGGATGCGTCCGGCGGTGCGGCCGTGTGTTGCCTTGGCCATGGCCATCGCGCGGTGATTGACGCCATCAAGGCGCAAGCCGACAAGCTCGCCTACGCGCATACCGCATTTTTCAGCAGCGAGCCCGCCGAGGCGCTGGGCGAATTTCTGATGCGTGCGTCCTCGGGTGCATTCGAGCGCGTGTATTTTGTGTCGGGCGGATCGGAAGGCATTGAAGCCGCGCTTAAACTCGCGCGGCAGTATTTTCTCGAAACTGGTGAGCCAGGCCGTGAACTGTTTATCGGGCGCCGCCAGAGCTATCACGGCAACACGCTGGGTGCACTAGCGGTGGGCGGCAACGCGTGGCGTCGCGCGCAGTTCGCGCCGCTGCTGATGGACGTTGAGCATATCGCGCCGTGTTATGCCTATCGTGATCGCAAGGAGGGCGAGTCGGAAGCGGACTACGGCACGCGCGTGGCGAACGAACTGGAGGAAACGTTGCTGCGCGTGGGGCCGCAACGCGTACTCGCATTTATCGCCGAGACTGTGGTGGGCGCCACGCTCGGTGCGGTGCCGGCGGTGCCCGGTTATTTCAAGCGCGTGCGCGAGATTTGTGACCGCCATGGCATTCTGTTGATATTGGATGAAGTGATGTGCGGCATGGGGCGCACCGGCACGTTGTTTGCCTATGAGCAGGAAGGCATCGTTCCGGACATGGCGGTGGTCGCGAAGGGTTTGGGCGGGGGCTATCAACCGATCGGCGCGACGCTGGTATCAAAAAAAATATTCGACGCCGTGCGCAGCGGTAGCGGATTTTTTCAGCACGGGCATACCTATTTGGGTCACCCCATGGCCTGTGCCGCGGCGCTCGCCGTGCAGCATACGATCCGCGACCAGCGCCTGCTCGACAACGTTGTCGAGCAGGGCGCTGCATTGCAAACGGCACTGGCGGGGCGATTTCGCGATCATCCGCATGTCGGCGACGTGCGCGGGCGCGGATTGTTTATCGGCATTGAATTGGTTAAAAACCGCGAGACCAAGGAGACATTTGATCCGGCGCTGAAATTGCACAAGCTCGTGAAGCGCGCCGCCATGACGCGAGGCCTGATGTGTTATCCGATGGGCGGCACGGTCGACGGCAGGCACGGCGACCACGTGCTCCTGGCACCGCCGTACATCATTAACACCGGCCATATCGAGGAAATCGTGGACAAACTGTCGCAGGCCATGGACGCGGCCTTGTCCGAGGTCAGGTAATTCCCGCCGAAGTTCCGTCACAAGCGCTCTGGTATAATTCGCCGCTTCGGGGCGTAGCGCAGCCTGGTAGCGTACCTGCATGGGGTGCAGGTGGTCGGAGGTTCAAATCCTCTCGCCCCGACCATTAAAATCAATGACTTATTGATTTTTCACTGCCTAAAAGTTAGGCATGTCTAATTAAATATTAGACGCCTGTCTAATATTTTGGTTTCCGCTCTGGTAGCCGCATCGAAACCTCGCTCACCGGCGTTTCGTGAATTTGCACATAGCCCTCTGTCGTTGTAACGCTGGTGTGTGCGAGCGCGACCTGTAGCTGCTCAATGCCATAGCCCAACCGCTTGGCCACAGTCGCAGCATACGGGCGCAGCGCCTTTGGATTTAATCTTGTCGTCTTGCCACCGTGC
>VFLF01000451.1 GCA_009885185.1 Nitrosomonadales bacterium
CGCTACTGGTATGAGCGGGCGCAACGAGTGTTTTCGGCTGATGTTGCTACGGAGATTTCCGCATTGAAAAAGGCGCTGCCGTAGGATTTCAAAAGGCGGACCGGCCAGGTGGCTCAGAGGGACTTCAATCCGCGCATCCGCAGGGGATACGCAATTTGCATTTGTGCGATAAAAGCGCCACAATTCCCAAGATGAATGGCTACTTTGGTTCCTTCCTCTCAAAATGAGCCACGGAGCGGTATTAGCTACAGTTACCCCGAAGTGTCCGAAGTGCAACGGTGATAGGCTGCGCCGTTCGCGCTGGAATCGGAACGACAGATATCTGCGGTGGCTGATGCTGTCGCCCTATCGTTGCCTTGCTTGCCGCCATCGCTTTTTCAGACTAAGTGACAGGTTGCCGTACTTTCTGGTCCTAGCCAGTGTATTGGGGCTCATCGTTACGGCAATCGTGATCAGTATTTATGTGATTAGGATGGATCCATCTGAGCTAACCCAGACTGTCTCAACACCGGCGTCGACAGCGTCCGCCGCCGGGGCGAATACGGCTGAAGGCGAAGTGAAAGCTGCACCGGCAGTGTCTGCGAACGATGGGGACGCCAAGTCTCAATATGAGCGGGGCATGCAGTACCTAAGAGGTGACATCGGGGTCGCGAAGAATCCTGCCGAAGCCTCGAAGTGGCTGGAGTTGGCTGCGAATCAAGGCCATGCGGACGCGAGCTACAATCTAGGTGTTCTGTACCGAGCGGGACAGGGCGTGCTACAAAATTTTGAGACCGCTTTTCAATGGTTCGAGTTGGCTGCCAAGCAGAATCATGCTGAAGCGCAATACAGCATCGGCCTTATGTACCAGAAAGGCCAAAGCGTGCAGGTCGATTTGGTCAAGTCGTACGTGTGGCTGAATCTGGCGGCCGCGCAGGGGCACGCTGGCGCCACCGGTGCGCGCAATGGGGTACTACAGGTCATGACGGCGCAGCAAGTTGCGGATGGGCAGCGGGGGTCACGTGATTGGAGGCCCGTCGGTTACGCCGCCAAACAACCGGAGCGCGCTCTGTCCGTGGAAACTGCCCCGAAGAGTCGGTAACCGCGTTAACGATCTCGCGATTCCTTCGCGCTTGATTGCCTAGCCTGAATTATTCACGAAAGTAGTTGTACAAAAGCCCAGCGCATGGTAATACGCCGTTGCGAGACGAGCGAATTACCAATGAGGAGGGCCTTTGCGTGAGAGACGATAGCACACGACAGAGTGTTTTGTTTACAGGGCTGTTCGATAAGCGGGTGGTGGCGCAGTTGACCAGCCGCACGGCAGTTCGGACGGGGGCGCGGTGCTGCTCAAGTCGCTGGATGAGCGGCTGGGGCTTAGCGAACGCTTGGCACGGTGGGTGCGTGACGAACGTCTGTTGTCTCTCTGTTTAATTCATCGGCAATCTCTCATGCTAATTTGTGATGGAAGGCGAGCGATCTCTCGGATTTTGCTACCGGGTGAGAGAATGCTGGAGGGTGGCTGAATGTGAGAGGTTTGCACGCCCCGGAGACAACCGGGGGTGCAAGGGGGAATGCTCAGAACGGGATATCGGACGGTGACGAGGGTGGCGACTGTGGATCGTGTTGAATTTCTCGCCGACGTTTTTGATGGCGATGAATCTGTGGGGCGTAGTGGTGTTCGACGGCGGCAATGAGTTGGTGAAGCCACTCGATGAACTGTGCTGCGGCCTTGTCGGTAAGACGCGGCAGAAGCAAGGGCAGGATGACGGTGTAGCGTTTCACTGCACTTCCTCAAGGGCGGTCTGAACGTGTTCGATGCTGACTTGTCGCGTCTTGGCCAAGGCGGTTGCGGACAGCGCGTAGCGGGCGGCACGGTTGATCTTGCGCGGCAAGCCTTGGGTGGCCTGGAACAGCGTCTCGACAGAGGCGGGGTCAAATAACGGCAGCGCGCAACCGGCAAGCTGTAGGCGGTGAGTGAGATAGCCCGGCAACTCCTCGCGCGTGAGTCCGCCCAGATGGTAGCGCACGACGATGCGCTGGGCGAG
>VFLF01000821.1 GCA_009885185.1 Nitrosomonadales bacterium
CGCGCTGTTCACCAACGTGCTGGCCGAGGCGGTGATTTCCGCGGTGGACGTGGACAGCATTTATAAAATCCCGGCGGCGCTGCACGAACAACATCTGGACGAGATTGTCTGCCGCAAGCTGAATATGAATCCGCCACCGGCTGATTTGTCGAGCTGGGAATCGTTGATTTACAAACTGGAGCACCCGGCGCTCGAAGTGAATATCGCGCTGGTGGGCAAGTATGTTGATCTGACCGAATCGTACAAATCGCTGTCCGAAGCGCTGATCCACGCCGGCATCCACACCGGCGCCAAGGCGCGCATTCACTACATTGACTCCGAGACCATTGAGCAAAACGGCACGGACTGTCTCGCCAGCATGCACGCGATACTGGTGCCGGGCGGGTTCGGTAAACGCGGCGTCGAGGGTAAAATTCAGGCGATACGTTACGCGCGCGAAAATAAAATTCCCTATCTGGGTATTTGCCTCGGCATGCAGCTCGCGGTGATTGAATACGCGCGTAATGTGGTGGGGCTGGCTAACGCGCACAGCACCGAGTTCGATCCGCAAACACCGCATCCGGTGATTGCGCTGATTACCGAATGGCAGGATCGCGACGGGCGCGTCGAGCAGCGCAATGAAAAATCCGCCATGGGCGGCACCATGCGCCTTGGCGGACAGGAATGCGTGCTTGAAGCAGGCTCCATCGTGCGCGCGGTGTATGGCGCGGAGCGCATTTCCGAGCGCCACCGCCATCGTTATGAGGTCAACGACCATTACCTTGCGCGCATCCGGCAAGCGGGTTTGCGCGTCAGCGGCCTTTCGGCAAAAGATGGCCTGTGCGAAATGATCGAGTTGCCTGGCCATCCGTGGTTTGTCGCCTGCCAGTTTCACCCGGAATTTACTTCCACGCCGCGCGAGGGGCATCCGCTGTTCAAATCCTTTGTGCAATCGGCGATTTCAAACAAGACAAGCGAGTCCGTAACCGCGGAAGTCGTGCCGTTGAAGCCTGTTGCGAATATAGCCTGAGACGCATGCGATGAAACTCTGCGGATTTGATGTGGGCCTCGATAAACCGCTGTTCCTGATTGCGGGCACATGCGTGATCGAGTCGCGGCAAATGGCCATGGACACGGCCGGCACGCTGAAAGAAATATGCGCGGCGGTGGGCATGCCGTTCATCTACAAATCGTCGTACGACAAGGCCAATCGCAGCTCGAACAAATCGTTTCGCGGGTTGGGCATGGACAAGGGCCTTGAAATTCTTGCTGACGTGCGCAAACAAATCGGCGTGCCGGTATTGACCGATGTGCATGACATCAGTGAAATCGCCGCGGTTACGTCGGTGGTCGATGTGCTGCAAACGCCGGCGTTTCTGTGCCGCCAAACCGATTTTATCTGCGCCGTGGCCAGCGCCGGCAAGCCGGTCAATATCAAAAAGGGCCAGTTTCTCGCGCCCGCCGACATGAAAAACGTCGTCGATAAAGCGAGCGGCGCAAGCAATGCCGACAACATCATGGTGTGCGAGCGCGGCGCGACCTTTGGTTACAACAACCTGATATCCGACATGCGTTCGTTAATGGTGATGCGCGACACGGGTTGCCCGGTGGTGTTTGACGCCACGCACTCGGTGCAGTTGCCCGGCGGGCAGGGCACCGCCAGTGGCGGCGAGCGCAAGTTCGTACCGGTGCTCGCGCGCGCGGCGGTGGCGTCCGGCATTGCTGGCATATTCATGGAAACGCATCCCGATCCGGCCGAGGCGTTATCCGACGGGCCGAATGCCTGGCCGCTGCAACACATGAAAGTGCTGCTGCAAACGTTAAAGCAGCTTGATACGCTCGCCAAACAAGCGGGCTTTGCGGAAAATCTGGTTTCATGACACTCATAAAACAACGCAGGGAACACTCATGAGCGCAATCGTCGACATCATCGCAAGAGAAATACTCGATTCACGTGGCAACCCCACGGTCGAAGCCGACGTACTGCTGGAATCCGGCGTGATGGGCCGCGCTGCCGCGCCGTCCGGTGCGTCCACTGGCAGCCGGGAAGCGATCGAGCTTCGCGATGGGGATGCGTCACGTTACGGCGGCAAAGGAGTGATGAAGGCCGTCGAAAACGTTAACACGGAAATTTGTGAGGCAATTATTGGCGTGGATGCCACCGAGCAGGGTTTCATCGACAAAACGCTGATTGATCTGGACGGCACGGAGAACAAAGCACGGTTGGGCGCCAATGGGATACTCGCGGTGTCGATGGCGGTCGCCAAGGCGGCGGCGGAAGAATCCGGGCTGCCTTTACATCGTTATCTGGGCGGCGCGGGGCCGATGGCCATGCCGGTGCCGATGATGAATGTCATCAACGGTGGCGTGCATGCCGACAACAGCCTTGATCTTCAGGAATTCATGATCGTGCCGATCGGCGCGCCATCGTTCAAGGAAGGGTTGCGTTATGGCGCCGAGGTATTTCAGGTGCTGAAGAAGCTGCTGCACGACCGCGGCTTTGCCACGGCCGTGGGCGACGAAGGCGGTTTCGCACCGCGCCTGCCCAAGCACGAGGCGGCGATCAAGATAGTCATCGAAGCCATCGAGGCAGCGGGCTACCGGCCAGGCGAGGACATTGCGCTGGCACTCGATTGCGCGAGTTCCGAGTTTTACGATGACGGTGAATACACGCTGGCCTCGGAAGGCGCATCGATGAAATCCGCCGAGTTCATCGATTACCTGGCGGCGTGGGTGGACAAGTATCCAATCATTAGCATTGAAGACGGGCTGGCCGAGAGCGATTGGGATGGCTGGAAGTTGCTCACTCAACGGCTGGGTGATCGCGTGCAGTTGGTCGGCGACGATCTGTTTGTCACCAACACGCGCTATATCAAAAAAGGCATCGAGATGGGCGTGGCCAACTCGGTGCTGATTAAGGTCAATCAAATCGGCACGCTGACCGAAACGCTGGCGGCGATTGAAATGGCCAAGCGCGCTCGCTACACCTCGGTGATCTCACATCGCTCCGGCGAAACCGAAGACACCACCATCGCCGATATCGCGGTGGCCACCAACGCTTTGCAGATCAAGACCGGCTCCCTGTCGCGCTCTGACCGGCTGGCGAAATACAATCAGTTGCTGCGCATCGAAGAAGATCTCGGCGATGCGGCGAGCTATCCGGGACGCGGCGCGTTTTACCAGATTCGCTAAGTTCGCAAGGTCCCGCGCATGAAGACACTCAGCGTGGCACTGATAGCGCTGATCGCGTTGATACAGTACCCGCTATGGCTGGGCAAGGGCAGTTGGTTTCGCGTGTGGGAAGTCGACAGCCAAATCAAATCCCAGCGCGACAAAAACGCCCAACTGCAAACGCGCAACAATATTCTCGATGCCGAAGTGCGCGATCTCAAGCAAGGACTGGATGCCATTGAAGAGCGCGCGCGCAGCGAGATGGGCATGGTTAAGCAAGACGAGATTTTTTTTCATTTGCTGACGCCAGGACAAAGTCTTCCGCCGGCTGCGCCCGCAGCTAAAGAACCAGCAGCTAACAAGAAGTGAAAGCATCATGGCCGCACAACTGATTGACGGCGCCGCTCTGGCCCGTGAAAAAATCACTCAATTAAAACAATTAGTTACATCACTACAGGCACGTGGTGTTCATCCCGGTTTGGCGACCGTGCAGGTGGGTGACGACG
>VFLF01000522.1 GCA_009885185.1 Nitrosomonadales bacterium
CGACTCCGCCACGGGCTTCCAGTCGTAGCGCCAGTTCACCACTGGCGGCAGCGACATGAGGATGGATTCTGCGCGCCCGCCGGATTGCAGGCCGAACAGGGTGCCGCGGTCGTAGACGAGGTTGAATTCAACGTAGCGTCCGCGCCGGTAGGCCTGGAACGCGCGCTCGTGGTCGCCGTACGGCAGCGCGCGGCGACGTTCCACGATGGGCGTGTAGGCCTTGAGAAAATGATCGCCGACGCTTTGCATCATGGCGACGCAGGTGTCGAAATCGGGCGTATGTACGTCGTCGTAGAAAATGCCGCCGATGCCGCGCGGCTCAGAGCGGTGCTTGAGATAAAAATAATCGTCGCACCACTTTTTGTATTTGGGGTGCCGGTCGTCACCGACCGGGACCAGCGCGTCACGGCAGGTTTGGTGAAAATGGCGCGCGTCTTCTTCAAAGCCGTAGTACGGGGTCAGGTCCATGCCGCCACCGAACCACCATACGGGGGCGGCGCCTTCCTTGATGGCGCAGAAAAAGCGCACGTTCATATGCACCGTGGGCACGAAAGGATTGCGCGGATGCAGCACGAGCGACACGCCCAGCGCTTCGTAGGAGCGGCCCGCGAGTTCGGGGCGCGCGGCGCTGGCCGACGGCGGCAGGCCCTGGCCGAACACGTGTGAAAAGCCCACGCCGGCGCGCTCGAATAACAGGCCTTCTTCGAGTATGCAGGTGACGCCGCCGCCACCGCCGATGTCGGGAGAGCGCGTCCAGGCGTCGCGACCAAACTTTTTATCGTCGAGCGTGGTGAGCGCATCGACGATGCGGGTTTGCAGGCCTTCGAGGTATTGTTTTACGCGGGCGGTATCCATGGTTGGCAAGGATACTGCACGCCGGGGCCGGTGTTACGTCTTGCGCGGGGCGCCTGCGTTGCCGATGGCACGAAAGCCGATATCCCGCCGCATCTGCATGCCGTCAAACTGGATCGGCGCGGCGATGTCGTAGGCGCGTTTTTGCGCGGTGCGCACGTTGTGGCCAAGCGCGGTGACGCACAGCACGCGTCCGCCGCTGACCACCACGTCGCCGCCCTGCAACGTCGTGCCGGCGTGGAACACGTGAGCATCCTCACCCGTCTCCGGCAGGCCGTGAATCACGTCGCCTTTGCGCGGGTTGTCCGGGTAGCCGTGCGCGGCCAGCACCACGCCGAGCGCGACGCGCGGATCCCACTCGGCTTCGATTTTATCCAGATCACCGTCAATGGCGTGTTCGAGCAGTTCCACCAAATCACTTTTTAAACGCATCATGATCGGCTGCGTTTCCGGGTCGCCCATGCGGCAGTTGAATTCGAGCGTGTTGACCTTGCCGTCTTTGGCAATCATCAGCCCGGCGTAAAGAAAGCCGGTGTAAGGGATGCCGTCTTTTTCCATGCCTACCAGCGTGGGCATGATGATTTCGCGCATTACCTTGGCGTGGATCGCGGGCGTCACCACCGGCGCGGGCGAGTACGCGCCCATGCCGCCGGTGTTGGGGCCGATATCGCCATCGCCCAGACGCTTGTGATCCTGACTGCTGGCCAGCGCCAACGCATGTTTGCCGTCGGCTAGCACGATGAAGCTCGCTTCTTCGCCGTCGAGAAAGGCTTCGATCACGACTCTTGCGCCAGCCGCACCCATTTTGTTGTCGATCAACATCATGTCCACGGCCGCGTGCGCTTCGGCGAGGTTCATCGCCACCACCACGCCTTTGCCTGCGGCGAGGCCATCGGCCTTGATGACAATAGGCGCGCCTTGCTGGTCGATGTAGGCGTGCGCGGCGTTCGCATCGCTGAACGTGGCATACGCGGCGGTGGGGATGCCGTGGCGCTGCATGAAGCTCTTGGAAAAATCTTTAGAGCTTGCGAGTTGCGCGGCGGCTTGTGTCGGGCCGAAAATGCGCAGACCCGCCGCACGAAACGCATCCACCACGCCGTCGGCGAGCGGCGCTTCGGGGCCGACGACGGTTAGTAAGATATTGTTTTTATTGACAAATTCTATAAGGTCGGCGGTGCGCGTGAGGGCGATATTTTCCAGCCCCTTTTCCCGCGTGGTGCCGGCGTTGCCGGGCGCGACATAGACTTTGGATGCGCGTTTGGATTGCAGCAGACGCCACGCCAGCGCGTGTTCGCGCCCGCCGGAACCTATGACGAGGATTTTCATCCAAAAATTTTGGGTAAACGGTGAATAGTAAACAGTAATCCGCGCGACGAAGGGGGGAGATGTTTACTGTTCACGGCTCATCAATCACTGCAGTTAGTGCCTGAAATGCCGCACGCCGGTATACACCATGGCGATGCCGTGTTCATCCGCTGCGGTGACAACTTCTTCATCACGCACACTGCCGCCGGGTTGAATAATCGCTTTCGCGCCCGCCTCGGCCACCACATCCACGCCGTCGCGAAACGGGAAAAACGCGTCGGAGGCCACCACCGACCCTTGCAGCGAGAGCTTGGCGTTGGCGGCCTTGATCGAGGCGATGCGCGCGGAATCGATACGGCTCATCTGCCCCGCGCCCACCCCCAGCGTCTGGCCGTTGCCGCAAAACACGATGGCGTTGGATTTCACATACTTGGCCACGCGCCACGCAAACAGCAGGTCGGACAACTGTTGCGGCGTGGGCTTAAGTTTGCTCACCACTTTGACATCGGCAGCGCTGATGACTTTGTTGTCAGCGGATTGAATCAGCAGACCGGAGCCGATGCGCTTGGTGTCGTGTGCGTTGCGGCCCTGATCCCACGCGGATGCCGCGCCGGGCTTGACGCC
>VFLF01000013.1 GCA_009885185.1 Nitrosomonadales bacterium
AGAACTGCTGCTGCCGAAAGACATCCTGCAAAAAATCTGGGTACTGCGCAAACTGCTCTACCCGATGGACGAACTCGAAGCCACCGAATTCCTGCTCGACAAAGTGCGCGCCACCAAGACCAACAGCGAGTTTTTTGATTCGATGCGCAGAGGGTAGCGCCGTTGGATTAGCCGCGAAAAGGTCTTGCCTGCCGGGCAGGACGCGGCTATCGTACACAATCATGTCAACTTTGACGCACCCCGGCAAAAACCAGCAGTCGCCGCTGTGGGTTCTTGCGCGGGCTATCGTGCTTGCGCTATCTCTGGGATTGACGCTGGGCTTGATCGCGGGCTGCGCCTCGACGCCGCAGGCCAGCGTGGAGCGCGATGCCGAGGCAAAGCAGTTTTCCACCCGCCCCGGCAGTTCCACGCTGTACGTCTACCGCCCGTATTTTGACAGCCCAGATTCCGATACCGTGCTTTGGATCAACGGCAAGCTCATCGGCGCCACGCTACCAAGAACCTACTTCCGAGTTAACCTCAACCCCGGAAAACACACACTTAGCGGCATGGGCAACGACAATGGCCAGATAACCATTGAAACCCGACCGGGAGAACTCTATTTTGTGGCGATTAGCGTGTTGTCGGGCCACACCCACTATTGGCCGGTGCCCGCCGACATAGGCCGCAAAACCATCGACCGTTGCTGCGCCCTGATGGAGAACTGGGCGCCCGGTCAAAGACCCTTGCTTCGGTAGCCAAAATCGTTGATAATTCAGCCCTTTTTCGCCCCGGGGCAACCCCGCAGGATACCGCCATGAAAGTCGAAATTCACCCTGAATACAATGAGCTAAGCGTAACGTGCAGTTGCGGCGCTACGTGGAAAACCGGCTCCACCATGAGCAAGGATCTGCATGTCGAGGTGTGCTCGTCGTGCCATCCGTTCTACACCGGCAAGCAAAAGATCGTCGATACCGCTGGCCGGGTTGAAAGGTTCAATCAAAAATACGGCAAGCGCACCCCCGCCACCAAGGCGGCGCCAGCCGAAGCGGCCCCCGCAGCAGTCGATCCAGTGGCCGCCGCGTAGTTTCACCACCCGCAGGTTATCAAGGGCAGCTCCGGCTGCCCTTTGTTTTTGTGATTCGCCAACTTGGTCAATACAGGAATATTCATCATGAAAAAATTTCGCATCGCAGTCATTCCCGGCGACGGCATCGGCAAGGAAGTCATGCCCGAAGGCTTGCGCGCGCTTGAGGCCGTGGGCCGCAAGTTCGGTATTGAATTCAAGTTCGACGAATTCGACTGGAGCTGTGACTATTTCGCCAAGCACGGCAAGATGATGCCCGACGACGGCTTGGAGCAACTCAAGAAACACGACGCCGTATACTTCGGCGCGGCCGGCTGGCCCGCCGCAATACCCGACCACATTTCGCTATGGGGTTTGTTGATACCGTTTCGCCGCGGCTACGATCAATATGTCAATCTGCGCCCGGTGCGGCTGATGCCCGGCATGAAATGCCCGCTCGCCAACCGCAAGCCCGGTGATATCGACTTCTGGGTGGTGCGCGAAAATAGCGAAGGCGAATATTCCTCCGTGGGCGGGCGCATGTACGCTGGCACCGACCGCGAATTCGTCACGCAAAACGCGGTGTTCTCGCGCACCGGCACCGATCGCATTCTGAAATACGCGTTCGACCTCGCCGCCACGCGTCCAAAAAAACACCTCACCTCCGCCACCAAATCCAATGGCATCTCGATATCAATGCCGTACTGGGACGAGCGCGTCGCCGAGATGGCGAAAAAGTATCCGGCCATCAAGGTCGACCAATTTCACATCGACATTCTGTGTGCGCACTTTGTCATGCACCCGGACTGGTTCGACGTCGTGGTCGGCTCCAATCTGTTTGGCGACATCCTATCCGATCTCGGCCCGGCGGCCACCGGCACCATCGGCATCGCGCCCTCGGCCAACATGAATCCGGAGAAACTATTCCCGTCGCTGTTCGAGCCGGTGCATGGCTCCGCGCCCGACATCTATGGCCGCAAGATTGCAAACCCGGTAGGCATGATCTGGGCCGGCGCCATGATGCTCGACCATCTGGGCTGCCACGAAGCGGGTGCAGCCGTCGTTAAAGCCATTGAAAATGTGTTACAGGAAGGCCCGAAGACGCCGGATCTTGGCGGCAAGGCCAACACCGCCGATCTGGGCAAGGCCGTGGCGGAGATGTTGAAGTAGGGGTTCGTCCGCCTTTCGCGCAACTTATCGTCAACCCGCCATTCCCCCAGCTTTCGCCGAAGTGACGGGTCGCGGTATGCAGGCGCCTATCAGAAAAACTTGATCGCCTGCACCCAGCCGCGGGTATGACGGTCGGTATCCGACGACAGCGACGGCTTGTCATTCAAGCGCGTGGCGAGCGTGAACTTCACCTGGAAATCCGCCGCCTTCACCCACGACAAACCGATGCCGGCCGCCGACAGATGGCGGTGATTGTTGCCCGCAGCAAACGGATTTTCGTTGATGGTCACTCCGCCGCTATCGACAAACACAAACGGCTGCAGCAGGCCCGGCAAGGCGGCCAGGTTGAAGGTGTAGCGCAGCTCGGCGGTGGCGATGTAACCCGAATCGCCCGAGGCCTCGCCCGACGGATAGGCGCGCACGCCGTTGGCGCCTCCCAGCACGAACTTCTCCGACGAATCGAGATTCTTGCCGCCCTTCTGCCCGGACAGCGACACATAAGCCGACAGGCGCTGGCCCAGGCTTTGCAGCCGCAACAGATTGAAATTCCACTTATCGAAGCTGCCGTGCGTGCGCGCCGTTACGGCATCTACATCGCGCACCGCCGGTGTTTCCAGATCGAGTCTGCCGCTGGCGTAAGCCACCGAAAACACGGTGATGCCGCCACCCAACACTGCATCGCGCGCGTCGCCAGTCAGCGACAATGTCACCGCACGCGAGGATTTGTCTGTCACCGTGGCCGGAGCTCCAACGCGATCCTGAAAATCGCGCCACTCATGGGCCGCTTGGCCATAGAGATTGAAGTGCCTCGTGCGAATGAACGGATAACTCACGTTGAGGGTATACGTGTCCGCCTCGCCGGTAGCGTCAGCCGCGGCAAAACTCTTGCCCAGTCCGTAAGTCGAGCGGCTGTAGGCGCCACCCAGCCTGACCCCATCGCCCCCCACCGGCAATTGATACGCGAGCCGGCCATACTCCAAACCGTTAAAGCCCTTGGTCAATTGTGCGTTCAGCATGTCGCCAAGCCCCAGCGGACTCAGCACATTCAGCTTGCCGGTGAGCCGGTTAGCACCCGTGAAGCGGTTACCCTGATTGTCGTATTCGACGGTGCCGGTTGCCAGCGGCGCGCCGGCGAGTTCGACGGTCATGTCGGATTCACCCACGTTCGCACCGGGGCGCAGCGTCGCGCGCGCGTCACTCACGCCCGCCATATCGCTGAGCAGCAGCATCTTGCGCTCAATGCCCGGTTCGGCAACCACCATGCCCGGAAAGCCATTGAGATGGCGGAGCACCACGCTGTCGCGCACGCGGGATTTGTTGTCGACATTCACCTTGCCGAAGCGGCCTTCGATCACCGCGATTTCGACCACCCCGTCCTTGATGTCCTGCGCCGGCAAATACGCGCGCGCCACCATGTAACCGCGCTCGCGGTAAAAACGCGAAATGCGCGTCGCCGCCTGGTCGAGATCAGAAAAACTGACTTCCTTGCCCACGTAGTCGCGCACCTGCGCAAGTAGATCCGGCTCAGCGAACACAGTGATGCCCGTTATGCGAAACCCCTTCAGCATGAGCTTCGCTGCGGAAGGCTTCAGCGCCGGACGCGCGGGCTCGTCTAGCTTGATCGCCGGCGCGGTGCGCGTGGGCACTTCGAGCACGGGCTTTTGCTGATCGCGCAAAATAGAGCCAGCATCGGGCGCGATTTGCGCCTGCGACGCTCCCATAACCGAGAGGCCAATAATAACGTAACTATTTGTTTTTATATTATTTTTTATTTTCATTTAATCTGAACAACACCCCTGATCCTATTGCCCCACGCCCTGTGGCAGATTTACGCCACCGTTGATGATGCTGACCAAACTGCTGACCGCGCCACTGGATCCCGTAGAACCGCCTTGCGTGGGCGGCGTGCCCGCATCGCCCACCACGCCGCCAGACGCCGCGTTAGCCGGCGACGACACACCCGCGAATGAGGATGGCAACGCCACCGGCCCGCTCACGTTCGGCGGCGGTAACTGATCCACGCCCGAGTTGATCGACGCAAACACATCCGGCGGAATAGTCGACCCACCGGACCCACCCGGCGGCGGTGTTACTGGCACCGCGGTC
>VFLF01000731.1 GCA_009885185.1 Nitrosomonadales bacterium
CACTCGCACCCGCGCCTATTGCCAGCAGGCTCAACCATCCCACGGCCCCCGTCTGGATGAATAGCAGGAGTCGTCGGCAAAACCACGACCGCACCAATGCCGGCATCGTCAGCGTTACCTCACGAAACTGTCCGCGATCACACGGATCAAAAATTAACCAGTTTCGCATCCGCCCGCGACGCATGGGCGTGTAGATCGTTCATGCCGCCAAAAGTGGCGTTTTTCACCAGCATGGTGTCCTTGATGCCGCGCACCTCGGCACAAGGCTTGCACACGATGACCTGCGCCTTCGGATGGGAAAAAATCTCCTCGAAGCGCGACGGCGGGCCGAACGGAATCATCTTCTGGTGCGCGCCTTCCAGCGCGATAGTCACCGCGTCGTGAAACAGCATAATCATCACCGTGTCACCGGCCTGCAAGGCGGAGGCGGCAAAAACAAAAGGCAACGCGCCGCGCGTGATATCGGTGGGGCCCCAAGTGGTCGAAATAGCGTAGTGCATGTGAACTCCTTTGGTGGTTGAGCGTGGGTTGAGAACCGATGCGGGTAGCAACGGTTTCTGATTCGGATCATACCGCTATCGGGCTGTGGGGCTAATTCGAACGGCGAATCGCAACGCGCAGGGGCCGGCAGTTCGGCTACACTGGCGCGACCAAAAGCACCGCACGCCATCAGCCACATGCCACGTCACGCCACAACCCAAACATCAACGCCGGAACTCGCGGAAATCCGCCCCGGCCAGTCGATCGAGCTGCTGAAGGCGCTGCACATCCTCACGCGCGACGGGCGCATGAATCAGGACAGCCGGCGCAAGTTAAAGCAGGTGTATCACTTGGTTCAGTTTGTCGAGCCGTTGCTGGCACAGGTTACGGCGGAAAAGAGTGCCGCCCTGGTGGCCGACATCGGTGCGGGCAAGTCGTATCTGGGATTTATTCTTTACGATTTGTTTTTCAAGGCACGGGACGATGCGTCGCACGTCTACGGCATCGAGGCGCGCGCGGAGCTGGTGGAAAAATCGGTTGCGTTGGCGCGCACGCTGCAATTCGGGCGCATGTCGTTTTTGAATACGCCGGTGGCCGATGCGATCCACTCGGTGGAGTTGCCGGCGCAAATGGATCTGGTCACGGCGCTGCATGCCTGCGACACCGCCACAGATGATGCGATACGTTTCGCCTTGAAAAAGAACACGCGCTTTATCGTGCTGGCGCCGTGCTGTCAGGCGGAAGTGGCGGCGGTGCTGCGCAAGCACAAGGGCGCGGCGCTGGCGAATCCGCTCACTGGCGTGCTCACCGAGGCCTGGCGCCATCCGCTGCACACGCGCGAGTTCGGCAGCCACATCACGAATGTGCTGCGCTGTCTGCAACTGGAGGCGCATGGGTATCAGGTGAATGTGACCGAGCTGGTGGGCTGGGAGCACTCTTTGAAAAACGAGTTGATAATCGCGAGCTTTAAGGATTTGCCACGTGAGCGCGCGGCTGCGCGGTTGCAGGCAATGCTGGATACGCTGGGGCTGGACGAATTACGGATGCGATACTCTTAGCGTGGACGCCACAATTCCCCTGTCGTTCCCGCGCAGCGGGAACCCATAAGGCATCTCAAACGGCACTGTGTTATGGATTCCCGCCTGCGCGG
>VFLF01000126.1 GCA_009885185.1 Nitrosomonadales bacterium
CCAGCCGCGTCGTATTCGTTCTTGCCATGCGGGATTTCGAGGCCCGCGATCATGAACAGCGCCGGATGCATGCCGCACACCACGGCCACCGGACATGGCTCTCCGCGCTCGTGATATTTTTTCTGGATCATGTCGCCATGCTTGCCTTTCGAGCACATCACGGTGGCGAGCTTTTTGTCGTGCGCCTGCACGCGGTAGGCGCCGTAATTGATCCAGCCGGTGTCGGGGTCGCGCATGACCACCATGTCGCCGGTGCCGATATAGTAGCCGCCGTCGTGCTCATGCCAGCGCGGCACCGGTATCGTGAACAGGTCGATATCGTCACCCGTCTTGACGTTCTCCAGCAGCGCGCCGTTCGCCATCGTCACTGGCGGTATTGATCGTGCTTCTTTCATGTACTTGCGCCAATGACGCACCAACTCGATCTCGCTGCCTTCGGGCGGATTGCCCATGGTGAGGTTGATGCGCCGGTTCGAGGTCAGGATATTGGCGAGGATGCGATGGCCCTTCGGATAGCCCGGAATATCGTCGAACAACACTGCGGGATTGCCGATCTTGCGCTGATAGATATCAACAATGCCGCCGATTTCCCGTTCGCGCTCCGCGCCGCTGATGTGCGTCACCTCACCCGCCGCCTCCATTTGCGCGAGCCAAGCGCGTAAATCCTGCTTTGGCGCGCTGGACGCGAGGTTCGATGCCTGCGGGTTGATACTGATACGGGTATTCATGGCTGATCCTTACTGACGATATCAGACTGGCAATGCTATCCCGCCTTCGCGGCGACCTTGGCGAGTTCGGTATGAGAGCGCCAGCCCGCGTGCGGTTTGCAAAGGCGAAGCAAATGAATTCGCAGTATAGCCGCTTCGGGTCCATCCGCCGTGAGCGGCGACGCACGGGGGGTGACGCACGCGGGGTTGGGGAAAATGCGGCGAGGCTTTACTATACTTGCCATGGAAAAGTCACTCGTGCATGCACGCGCCCGGCCCATCGCGCCCGCCATCGCAGGCGTTCTGCTGTCAATGGCGGCGGCAATGGCATGGAGCCAGACCTACCCCACGAAGCTGGTGCGCGTGATCAACCCGGTGGCCGCCGGCGGCAATCAGGATGTCGTGGCACGCGCCTATGCCGAGCAGTTCAGCAAACATCTGGGCCAGCAATTCGTGGTGGAAAGCCGCCCCGGCAACAGCGCGATTGTCGGCACGCGCCTGGTCAAGAGCGCCGCGCCCGACGGCTACACGCTGCTCGCCATCTCCAACACGTTTGCGCGCACGCCTGCGATGATCAAGGATGCGGGCTACGATCCGATCAAGGACTTCGCCGCGATATCCATGACCAGCGACACGCCGCTGGTGTTCGTCGTCAACCCGGCGCTGCCGGTGCGCACGGTGAAGGAATTCATCGCGCTCGCCAAACAGCGCCCCGGTGAGATTTCCAGCGGTTCGTCGGGCGCGGGTTCCACCGGCCACGTCGCCGCGGAAATGTTTTCGCGCCAAGCGGGCATCAAACTCCTGCACATTCAATACAAAGGCGCCGCGCCCGCGGTGATTGATCTGGTGGGCGGCCACGTGATGCTGCGCTTCGATCAGGTGACCACCTCGCTGCCGCACATCCGCGCCGGCAAGCTGCGCGCGCTGGGCGTCACCACAAAGAAGCGCGCCGCGCTGTTGCCCGATGTGCCAACCATCGATCAAGCCGGCCTGCCGGGCTTCGAGGACAGCACCTACAACGGTCTGATGGCGCCGGTGGGAACGCCACGCGCGGTGCTCGAACGCCTGCGCGCCGAAGTCGCCAAGGCCGCCGCCGTTCCCGAACTGCGCAACCGTTATGCTGACATCGGCGTTGAACTGGTGAGCAGCACCTCACCCGAAGAGTTCGGCAATTTTCTGCGCAAGCACACCGAAGATTTTGTCCGGCTCGCGCGGGAAGCGGGCCTGATGGGAAAATAACGCGCGGCTGTTACTGTTTTTTGCCCAAGCCGATGGCGTCGTAAAACTCTTTGTATTCGGTCATGCGCGCAGCGAGAAACTTGGTGAACTCGGCGCTGCCCATGAACGTATCCTGATAGATATTGCGCTTGGCGATCTCTTTCCATTCGGGCGAGTCGTGAGCTTTTTTCAGCGCGGCCTCCATGATGGTCACGGATTCTTTCGGCACGCCGGCGGTAAAGGTGAAGCCGCGGATGGTGCCCGCTGAAATCGGATAGCCGAGTTCCTGCAAGGTCGGCACGTCGGGTGCCTGCGGCAAGCGCTTGTCGGCGGTGATCGCCAGCACGCGCACCTTTTTGCCTTCGACAAATCCCTGCCCCTCGCTGAGATTTTCTGTGGTAAAACTGGTGTGTCCGCCGGCCACCGAGGTGACGGCTTCGCTGCCACCTTTGAAGGTGACGAATTTGAATTTCGCGCCCGGCAGGTGTTTTTCCATCAGATGCACCACCAGGCGGCCCGTGCCCTGCATCGACGTGGTGGCGGCAACGAGGGACTCCGGCTTGGCGCGCGCGGCGTCCATCAGCTCCTTGAAGGTTTTAAACGGCGAATCAAACGGCACCATGATGGTTTGCGGATCAATCGCGAACAGCGCCAGCGGCGTGTAGTTTTCGAGGCCAATGTTGACGTCTGGGCGATACGCCATGGCGAGGATCGTGCCGGTCACCGACATCATCACGTAAGGGTCGCCGCGCTTGGTTTTGAAATAGCTCCATCCCACCACGCCCGCGCCGCCGACGCGGTTGTTCACCGTCAGCGTCTGCGGCAAAAATTTATGGGTGCGGATGATTTCCGACACCGCGCGCGATACCACGTCGCCGCCGCTGCCGGCGGAGGTATGCACGACGACTTCGATCGGTTTGCCGGGATACGGTTGGGCCAACAGTGGCGTTGCGGCAAGCAGCAGCGCCGCGGTGATGGTGGTTTTAATTTGCGGGTTCAGGTTCACGTTACACTCCTGTTGGCTGGATGGATTAAGTGTAACTGGTCTCGCCACCATACTGCATGCACAGGCCATAATTTTCATAAGTATTTGTTTTTATATACTTTTTTGTAACGAGAGGGATCCATGGCAAACGATACTGTGACACTATCGGAGGTGCGCCAGATGGCCGCTGACATCGGCCTGACGCGCCTCACTGATGAACATATGCAGCAACTGCTGCGTGCCACCAACGCAGCACGGGCGCGACGCGCGGCGCTGCGTGCGTTGATGCAATCGCAGAGCATCATTTACGCCGATGAGCCATCGCATGTGTTCAGTCTGACGGACGGAGGCGCGCGATGAACGCCGCCACGGACCTCGCCTGGCTCACCGTCGCCGACGCAGCGGAATTGTTGCGCACCAAAAAACTCTCGCCGGTGGAATACGCCAAGGCGCTGATTGCGCGCGCCGAACGCCACGACCCGCATTACAACGCTTATCTGCGCGCCACGCCCGAAATCGCCCTTGACGATGCGCGCCGCGCGGAAACTGAAATCATGCGCGGCGAATGGCGCGGGCCGTTTCACGGCGTGCCGTACGGGCTGAAGGACATCGTCGATTACGCCGGACTGCCCACCACCGCGCATTCCAAAATTTTGCAGGACAACGTGGCGAAAACGGACGCGCCAGTGACGCAAAAGCTGCGCGCGGCGGGCGGCGTATTCATGGGCAAATTGTCCACGCACGAATTCGCCATCGGCGGGCCCTCGTTCGATTTGCCGTGGCCGCCCGCGCGCAACCCGTGGCACCGCGATCACTTCTGCGGCGGCTCGTCCAGCGGATCGGGCACGGCCACCGCCGCCGGGTTTTTGCCCGCTGCCATCGGTACCGACACCGGCGGCTCGGTGCGCAACCCCGCCTCAATGTGCGGCGTGGTCGGCATGAAGCCGACCTACGGCCTGGTCAGCCGGCGCGGCGTGGCGCCGCTGTCGTACTCGCTCGATCATGTGGGCGCGCTGACGCGCACGGTACGCGACAACGCGCTGATGCTGGATTTGATCGCGGGCCACGATGCGCTCGACCCCGGCAGCGCCAATGTGGCCGCCGGCGGCTACACCGCGCAACTGGGGCGCGACATCAAGGGTATCCGCGTAGGTGTGTTGCGGCACTTTTACACGCGAGACATGCAGGCCGATCCCGAGATGGCCGCCGGCATCGAAGCGGCGGCCAAAACATTCGCGGAACTCGGCGCGCAGGTGTGTGAAGTCTCCACCGTGCCGCTCGGCGATTACCTCGCGTGCAACCGCACCATCCTCACCAGCGAAGCCTTTGCCGTTCATGAGCAATGGATGCGCGAACGGCCGCAGGATTACGGCGCGCTGGCGCGTGAGCGTTTAATGGCAGGCGCGTTTGTGCGCGCCGCCGATTACGTCAACGCCACGCGCCTGCGCCGCAAACTCACGGATAGTTTTCATGCACTCTACGCGGACGTGGATATGATCATCACCGCCAGCTCGATGGACCCGGCCTGCCGCATTGACGATCCGCAGGCAGTCGAATACACCTATGCGCGCCAGTCGCGCGCGCCGTTTAACGTCACCGGCAGCCCGGCGCTGTCCGTGCCCACCGGCTTCAGCCAAAGCGGCCTGCCGCTGGCGATGCAGATCGTCGGCAAGCCGTTCAGCGAAGCGCTGATTTACCGCGTGGCGCATGCGTACGAGCAGGCAACGGATTGGGTTACGATGCATCCACAACTGATTTAACGGAAGACAAAATGAAACAACAACGCCGCCTCGCCCTCGCCACTTTCGCCATCGTATCGAGTTTGATTTTGAACGGATGCGCCAACATGCCCAACCCATTGAATATCAATCTCACCTCGCCCGCGCAAAACGACAGAACCATCACCATCGCCGAACAAGGCAGCTTTTTTGTCGGCGGCCGTCTGCTCACCGCTCCGGGCACGTACGACCCGACGCAAGGCACGGCCAGCACCGACCCCGGACAAAACTTCTGGATGGATCAGATGTATGTGCAATATCAAATTCCGGCGAACCGGCGCAAATACCCGCTGATACTGGTGCATGGCGGCAGCGGCACGGGCCGCGTGTGGGAAACCACGCCCGATGGCCGCGAAGGATTTCAGACGCTGATGCTGCGGCGCGGGTTCCCGGTCTACATTGTCGATTTTCCAAGGCGCGGGCGCGCGGGCTACCCCAGCTTTAACGGACCCTTCGGCACGCTGGCCGGAAAACCCGTGGTGGAAAACCGCACCGGGCAGGCGGGCGTGCAGTATGCGTGGTCGCGCTGGCGCTTGGGGCCCAAGTATCCGGAGGTATTCCCGGCGCAGCAGTTCCCGATGAACGCGGTCGATTCGTTCATGCAACACCTGGTGCCCACCGTCTCGGACGACCGCGAAATCATTACCGATGCGCTCATCAAGCTCCTCGAAAAAATCGGCCCGGCGATACTGGTGACACATTCGCAGTCGGGCTTGTTCGGCTGGCTCGCCGGCGCGCGCTCGCCGCGCGTGATGGGCATCGTGTCGTACGAGCCCGGCTTCGTATTTGAAAAAGGTGCGGTGCCGCCGCCGATCCCCTTGTTCAAGGGCACGCAACCGTCAGGCACGCCTGTCTCGCCCGCCGAGTTCGGCAACCTTGCGCGCATTCCGCTGCAAGTGGTGTACGGCGACAACATACCGAAACAACCGATACCCGATCTGGTCGCCGACGGACGCCGCGCGCAGGTGGTCACCTCAAAAATGTTCGTCGATGCGATCAACCAAAAAGCCGGCGGCAACGCCAGCGTGCTGCACTTGCCCGACGTGGGCCTCTTCGGCAACTCGCACTTCATGTTCTCCGACCTGAACAATGTGCAGGTGGCGGATCAGTTGTCGCGGTTTTTGAATTTGAAGGGGTTGGATATTCGGTAAACCCAGAAGAGTCACTCGATCTTTGTCGTCGTGAATGGCGGCTATCTGCTGTGAAGCCACCGCCCGCAATACGCCTTGAGTTTCCGCTTGTCGGCCTAACCGGCCACTCGCGGTCGTATGACGAGGTAATCGGAGTTTCCGATTTAGCGTCCGCTGCCGAAAATTCTGAGATGGCAATCGCGACTCCATTCGGTATTTCGTGTGTGTCGGCTATGGGGCAGTCCAATCGAACAAATTTCTTCGCGTTTGTTCCCTGCGCCTAATCACACGGCGAACTCTCGATACCGACTGCCCGGCAATGTTCCCCATCAGCCGCATCTTTTGCCGCCGTCACGTTCATGTCGCGAGTGCCAAAATCCCTCGCACCCGTCGTGGGCATGTTACCAAATGTGGCCGTCAAGCAATCATGGGCGCTTCGATCTGTCCGCGCGTGAGCTTCACTTTCCAAGCGACCACCTGAAAATCGCGGCATAATGTACTTTGTTAAATACAACTAAGTTACGGCAAAAGAATCTATCCCCGATGCAATGGCCTACTCGCGGATCAGGAGCATCTCCGAAGTGGCGGCGCCAAAGCTCAGAAGCCCGAAAGATTCGCTGGCTTTGGCGCTGGGCTGGTGGAGATGTTGACCCTAGCCAGCGTTCCAGCGCCGCGCAGAAATCCCCATCTGACCCGGTGCCAAATTTCCTTCAGCGATTCTCAGCACGCTGGCTGCGGCTGATCCGACGCGCAAGCATTGAACGCAAGCGATTGGCGCTTGCGCTGATATTCTCCCTGCTGATTCACGCGTTGCTGTTTAGTCTGACCTTCGGTAGCGAGGAATTTGGGTTGCCAGGCCTCGTCGCCCCTTGGCAAGATCGACGGATCGAGGCGCCTGCTCTGCGCGTCGCGCTCGTCCCGGAGCACGTCAAACCTGCACAACCAGCGGTCAAGCCGGCGGCGGAGCCACCGCTGCGAGCAGCAATCGGGCCTCCTGTTGCCGTTAGGCCGGCCCCGACGCCAACCGCGTCACCTGTGCAGGCCCAGCTTGGGAGAACAGAGGCTAAAGCGCCCGCAGCCAAGCCGAAAGCGAAGGGCAAAGCGAAGCGAAACACCGTGGCCCATGCGGCCCCTGCAAAAGCGCCCAAGCGCGCCAAAGGGCCCCATCTGGCGCAGCCTCTGCAGAAACCGAAGCCGACCGACAAGTCCTTGTCGGTCGTTCGTTCCGCTCCGGTCTCGCCAACGCCTGTCATCGCGGCTGCGCCAAGCGCTTCGGGCACGGAAAACGCCACCGCATCGTCTCGAGATCCCAGCGATGGAGCGCAGGAGGCACAGCGGCAAGAGGCTCGGCAGGAAGCCGCGCGACAGGCGGCGGCCCAACTAGAGGCACAGCAGCAGGAAGCTGCTCGTCTGGAAGCGGCTCGTGCCGAGGCCGCAAGACTAGAAGCCGAACACCAGGAAGCCGCACGACAGGAGATGGTCCTATTGGCGATGAGGCGGCAAGAGGCTGATCGTCAGCAAGCATTTCGTGTCGAGGCTGCGCGGCTGGAAGCCGAACGCCAGGAAGCCGCACGGCAGGCAGCGGCCCAACTGGAGGCGCAACGGCAAGTGGCTGCTCGTCAGGACGCGGATCGTGCCGAAGCCGCAAGACTGGAAGCCGAACGCCAGGAAGCCGCACGACAGGCAGTGGCCCAATTGGAGGCAAAGCGGCAAGAGGCCGCTCGTCAGGACGCGGATCGTGCCGAGGCTGCAAGACTGGAAGCCGAACGCCAGGAAGCTGCGCGACAGGCAGTGGCCCAACTGGAGTCAAAGCGGCAAGAAGCCGCTCGTCAGGAAGCAACTCGTGTTGAGGCCGCAAGGCAGGAAGTCGAGCGCCAGGCAGTCGCACGGCACGCAGCGGCACAACGGGAGGCGCAGCGGCAAGAATCCGCACGTCAGGAAGCAGCTCGTGTCGAAACCGAGCGGCTGGAAGCCAAACGCCAGGAAGTCGCGCGACAGGCAGCCACCCAACGGGAGGCGCAACGGCAAGAGGCCGCGCGTCAGGATGCGGCTCGTGTCGAAGCCGAGCGGCTGGAAGCCAAACGTCAGGAAGTCGCGAGACAGGCAGCGGCCCAACGGGAGGCGCAACGGCAAGAAGCCGCTCGTCAGGATGCGGCTCGTGTCGAAGCGGCAAGAGTGGAAGCCGCAAGACTGGAAGCCGAAGAGGCGAAACGGGAAGAGAGACTTCGGGCAATCGGACGACAGCTCAATGAGGAAGCCGCTCGGCGGGCACCGGCTCGGCCAGAGGCCCCGCACGTCGAGGTCGGACAAACCGAAGAGGCGAAACGGGAAGCGAGGCTTCAGGCAATCGGACGTCAGCTCAACGAGGAAGCCGCCCGGCGTGAAGCGGCTTCGACTGCCGCTCGTCCGCCCAATACACTGCCCCATTCGTTGAGCACTGCACGTCGAGTCAGGTTATGGGGGCACACCCATCCCACTTCCGAAATCGTCCAGTACGCGGAAGCGTGGGCCTGGAAGATCCAAGCCAACACTGCTGTCGAAACGGTCCGCGAACTGACGAAGCGGCCTCATAGGCCCCCCATGGTAACGGTGGCCTTTCGAAGCGACGGATCCGTGGAGTCGGTGACTTTCGTTGTCTCCAGTGGCGTGGCGGAAATCGATGAGGCGATACGGCGCATCGTGGAAAGCCATAGACCCTACCCAGTGTTTCCGGCGGCACTGGCTCGCGAGTTCGACGTGATTGAAATCCGCCGAACCTGGCACTTCGACTCAGCCATCCGGCTGTACTGATGAGTGCTCGCCCCTAATCTCCAGCGGTACCCCACGCGCACCATCCTCGCGCCATTCCAATCTGCGGCGGATCGCGGAGAGCATGCCGAGCACGAGGACATCGACTTTGCGTTTTAAAAGTCGGTATCTGAACTAACAGACAGTGTGCGATGGCTTCAAACCTCAAGCGCTCTCGATAAAAGAAAACTGTTATCCGTTGTAATTGACCATATTTCGGCCTTTGCGGACCTATTTTGACCGTATCGCTATTGGAGGCATTGGCCGAATCCGAGCATTCAATCATGTCAGGTTACGATACCCACACGGCAGACCGGGACGGCCCTTCACTTCGGCCTGCTGTACCCACTGGCTATCCACGCCTCTGCGCTAGCCGCGTTTAATTTGAATTCTGGCCGTACCATCACCTGCGCCAGTTGTGCGCCATCCGGGTCATGCGCGCTCAGCAAGGCATGCGGCTCGTCTTCGTCAGGCACCACGTCCAGTGCAACACGGATGGGCTGATCGTTCACGATGACGGTGATGGTTTTGTGCAGCAGGGCCTGCAGGTGCTGCTCGTGACGGAGCACCACTTCAGAGGCGGTTTTGACCAGCGTATTAAATGCGTTGCCATCGAGCGGTTTCGGATTCTTTTTATCGCGTCCCATGGTCCACGGGCCAACCAGCGCGGGTTCGGGTTGGCCATCCAGAATCATTTCCACTGCCCAGCCGTCGTCATCGCCGTTTTTAATGACGCGTGCCGTCCACCCCCTTTGCACCCACAGGCGTGGTTCATTGATGATGGGGGCTTCGTCAGACGTAAGGTCCGGGTGTTCGAGGGGTATTGTCATGGCCGTAGTGTAACGTCACTTGCAACCGATACCGCCCACATTCCAGCGCGCGATCGATCCATTCGCTGTATAAGGGGGCCTGACATCATGTTGAAGGGAACGGGATTTTGACCATTACATTGATCGGCACCAGCTTTTGGGTGATGGCACTGCAAGACATAGGCGAGAAAATTAAAAAGGGCTTTCACGTCCTGATTGATCCCGATGCCATACCCAGCCTGACGGATTTTGTACTGGTTGGGGATAATTTAGAGCGTTGGCACGGACAAACAGAATCTCGCGGTGTCGTGATTTTGGCAGGCGAAGAGGCTTAGTCAGAAGGTTAGGCAATAGGTTCAGGCAGTAAGCGCGCTGGCTGCGAAAGGGTGGCCGGATCACCCTGCGGA
>VFLF01000763.1 GCA_009885185.1 Nitrosomonadales bacterium
GAAGACCGGGCGGATTGGGATTTTGTGCGGAACTCGGGTAGCGATGTTGCCCAAGGCTATTTTATTGCCAAACCCATGCCTGCTGAAGCGCTGCACGATTGGGTCGAGGACTGGGAAGATCGCGCTTTAGCTGCCGCGTAAACAAAGACGAGCTATCTGAAACGAGAACTGAGTGAGCACTTCCCTAATTAGGGATCGTTGAATAAAGCTGTATTTCGCTCAAAAGGAACATTTCATTATGAAAATGTATTGGTTAATTTTACTTCTCGCCTTAGTTACGCCAGCGATGGCCGCGGAGATTGATTCCAAACTGAACTTGAATCGGTATGTCGCGGATGATCTTGAAATCGCAACACTGCCAAATGGTGAGATTGTCACGCGCTTGGTTTCAAGAAGCGGGCTTACTGCGAGACAATTTTGGGTGGACTCCGTGTACCAACGGCATGAGAGCATTCTTGTATTTCAAAGTAAGGATGGGCTAATACAAAATCCTGGCGCCGCTCAGGGCGGCCCAACAGGAGAACGGCGGATTTCCCAAAATGACCGGGTGCCGAATGACATGCCCGGCGTCCGGCACCTTGTGCCAGGTCTGTACACGGGGTGGAAAGAGGGCAAAGGCCTCTCCCAAGTGGCGGAGCAAGGGAAGTGACTACATTAAACGGATACGAGTTTTCTCCGTACGCTGAGGATTCGGTTCGCGGCGATACCGTGAAGCCGAAGTCGTGTGTTGTGTCATTCTTCGATCGTCCCGCGCGACAGGGGAAGCTCATCGCGTTTTTGCCTGATCAACACACGTTGACTATTCAGGACAATCGCACGAATGCCAGTGTGAATTTTGCTTTTGACGATATCAGGTCAGTACTGCTTACCGACCCAGTAGACGTAAGGCGATCAGCGGAACATTTTAAGCGGCACGGCACTATTGTTTATTCCATAGATCAGCAGGCCCCATTCAAGGTCGTGTACCGCGACGGTCTCGAATTTATGGGCTGCCTTCGTGGTTATGGCGCTGGCCACCAGGGATTTGGTGTTTACCTGGTTGTTGACGGAGCCAACAACAAGTCCAATGGGATTTGTTGTTATTTTCCTGCGAGTAGCGTTAACACTATCAGTATTGAGGAAATGCCGGGAACCCTTCTGCTCAAACGAGGGGATTTGAAGGATGCGGGACTGGCGGCTGCGCTGAACCGACAGAGTGCGTTGCGTGAACAACAGATTGGCGGATTGCTGGCAGAGCAGCGCGCGGTCAGTGTCGCAGAGCTGGATAAGGCAATCCGTGCCCAGTCTACAAAACCAATCAAAAAGCTGGGCGAAGTGCTGGTGTGTTCGGGCATTATTAATGAATCGCAGCTCCGTCAGGCGTTGGACGAGCAGACACGCCGGCGCAACGTGCGGCTAGGGGAAATTCTCACCGAGATGGGCTTGATTGAAAAAGATGTGATCCGGGAAGTGCTGGCGCAGAAATTGGGGATTCCGTGCGTTGATCTTGCCCGGTTTGGCATCGAGACCAAAGCCTTTCGTGCAATTCCAACGCTGCTCATGCTTCAGAACAATGCCATTCCACTATATTGGTCCGGAAATGACCTTGTCGTTGCGATGAAGGATCCGCTTGACGTGCGCACGATAGATGCGCTTTGTTTCGCCGCCCATGCCAAGATTATTCCGGTGCTGGCCTCGAAAGAGGATATTGCAGTGGCGCTTCGTCGCGGTCCGCAAGACGACTATGCCCTTTGGAGCCACGAGGGCGTACCTGAACGAGTAATTATTGTCGCCGAGGAACGTTCTAACGGTGCCATTGCATGGCAATCACCTCCCAAGCAAGTCAGCGGATTTGCGTTCCAAAAGAATGCTATGCCGATATCGTTGACCTAACTCTACTGAAAATTGTTGAACGATAGTGGGAAGATGCAATGAAAATAGTTGACACACGTCCACCGCAAATTTGCCATGCGCCGATGCGCCGGGCACCGCTACACACGCGTATGTCGAGCGCGGTAGCCTGTGCGCTGATGATGTTGGGCACATCGGCGTGGGCCGGTCCCGTGGGAGAACAAGTGGTCGCCGGTCAGGCCGGCGTCAGCCGTTCGGGTTCCATCACGCTGATCCAGCAGACCACCGAGCGTGCCGCGATCAATTGGCAAAGCTTCAACATCGGCGTCAACGAGTCGGTACGCTTCGCGCAGCCATCCGTGTCGTCGATCACGTTGAACCGGGTGCTGGGGCAGAATGCCAGCGAGATTCTGGGTTCACTGTCGGCCAACGGGCAAATTTTTATATTGAATCCAAACGGGGTGTTGTTTGGGCGTGGCGCGCACGTCAACGTGGGCGGTTTGGTAGCTTCCACGCTGGGCCTCGGCGACAGTGATTTCATGGCGGGACGCTATCGGTTCGCGTCGTCTGCTACGGCGACAAGCGGTGCAGGCATGGCGACCGTCGTCAATCAAGGCGAGATTGTCGCCAGCAGCGGCTATGTCGCGCTGATGGCGCCACAAGTCAGGAATGAAGGCGCCATTACGGCGCCGGGCGGCGCGGCACTCGCCGCGGGCAATCAGACCACGTTAAACCTCAACGGAAATAAGCTGATCGGTTTGACCGTCGATCAGGGTGTGATCCATGCGCTTGCCGAGAACAAGGGATTGATCCGTGCCAACGGCGGGCAGGTATTGCTCACGGCCAAGGCTGCGGACCAGATCATCAGGAGCGTGGTCAACAATACAGGCATCATTGAAGCGACCAGTATCGCCGCCGCGGGCGGTTCGATCCGGTTTGAAGGCGATTTCATCGCGCAGACGGGCACGCTCGAGGCGTCGGGCGCGCAAGGCGGGAGCGTTGCGCTGAATGCGCGCGCCATCGTTGATGCGGGCACCGCCGATGTGCGTGGCCACGCGGGTGCCGGCGGGCGCATTGACTATAGTGCTGCCGAGGGCATTGTGCAAACCGCCGCCGCCGCAAAAA
>VFLF01000057.1 GCA_009885185.1 Nitrosomonadales bacterium
CGCGGCGGAAAAGGCATCGCTGTACCATGCCACGGCTGCAAGAGCTTATCGCCTGCCTGCGACTATCGTGAACTGACGACGCCGCGCAGGTTTCATGCGGTTGGACGCGTTTGGTTTTATGCGAGAATATCCGACAGCGCAGAACCTTTGCGCCGATTGCACAGTTCCGGATTTCCGACTTCCTGAATAGCGAGGCAACGATGATTAGTCAATATCACGCGATTGTAGTCTGGGTGGTTGCGCTGACAGTGTTTATCGGCGGCGCCATCGACGGGGCACAGGCGCAGGATTTTCCGTCCAAGCCCATCACGCTGGTGATGCCTTTCCCGGCGGGCGGGCCGGGGGATGCGATGGCGCGCACGCTTAGCTCAGCGCTCAGCACCGCGTTGAAGCAGCAGGTGATCGTTGATAATCCCGCCGGCGCCAGCGGCACCATCGGCAGCAACCGGGTCGCCAAGTCAAAACCCGACGGCTATACGCTGTTAATCATGAACATCGGCATGGCCACGGCGCCGGCGCTGTATCGCTCGCTGCCATACCATGTGCTCACCGATTTCGAGCAGATTGGCCGGGTGGCGGATATGCCGATGACGATCGTTGCGCGCAACGGATTGCCGCCGAACACGTTCAAGGAATTCATCGCCTACGCCAAGGCCAATGGCAAGAAGCTCACCTTCGCCAACGCGGGGCTCGGTTCGGCCGCGCATTTGTGTTCCTTGTTGTTTATGAACGTGACGCAGACCGAATTTAACGAGGTGCCGTACAAAGGCGCCGCGCAGGCGATGATCGAGCTGGTGGGCGGCCATATCGATCTGATGTGCGATCAGACCAGCACCACCACGTCGCAGCTCAAGGCCGGCAACATTAAAACCTACGGCCTGACCTCGAAGACTCGCGTGGCGTCGTTGCCCGGCGTGCCCACGCTCGACGAGCAGGGGCTGAAGGGCTTTGAAGCTATATCCTGGTTCGGGCTGTGGGCGCCCAAGGGCGTACCCAAACCGGTGATGGACAAACTGGTTGCCGCACTGCAAGCATCCGTGGTGGACCCCGCGTTCAAGGCACGCATTGCCCAGTTGGGCGGGACGCCGGCGCCGGTGTCGCAGGCGAACCCGGAAGCACTGCGCTCATTCGTCAAATCCGAGATCGACAAGTGGACACCCATTATCAAGAAGGCGGGCATTTCCGCGGATTGAGTGCGTGCGGATGATATCCGGCATCGGTAATTACAAAAATTCCATAACCGAGAAACCAGCATGGCACTGAAAGACCTCATTCCCATCGGTATGTCGCTACCGCATCGCTCGCCCGATCCCATCGAGATGGCGACGGTGCGTCAGGTTGCCCAATGCGCCGAAGCGATGGGCTTCAGCGACCTGTGGGTGACCGAGAACACGCTGGACCACGTGTTCTGCTTTGATCCGGCGCTGATACTGACCTACGCGGCCGCGGTCACCACGCGCATACGCCTTGGCGTCGCGGTGGTGGTGCTGCCGGTGCATAACCCCAGCCACGTGGCCCACCAGTTCGCGACGCTCGACTATGTGAGCAATGGCCGCGCGATCCTCGGCCTGGGCTTGGGCCGCGAGCATCATTTCGAAGAATTTCAGATACCGCCGGAACGTCGCGTGCGGCGTTTTCGCGAGGGCGTGGAGATCATCAAGGCGCTGTGGACGCAACCGACGGTGGATTACGCCGGCGACATCTACCAACTCAAGGGTTCCGGCATGCTCATCAAGCCGGTGCAAAAACCGCATCCGCCGATATGGATGGGCGGCCAGCATCCCGATGCGATTCGCCGTGCCGCCAAGCTGGCGGACGGATGGATGGCTGCGGGCGCATCGAACACGACTGACTACGAAAAGCATGTGCAGATTCTTCGCGCCGAGCTTGAAAAGCTGGGCCGCGATCCCGCGACATTTCCGATCTCCAAGCGGGTGTTCATGTCGGTGGCAGAACGCACCGACACAGCCAAGGCCGATCTCGACCGCTGGTACTCGGCGGTCTATCAAAGGCCCGGCGGCGCCAACGACAGTGACATCCACGGCACGCCCGCGCAGGTGCGCGAACAGTTGGAAGCGCTGGTCGCAGCCGGCGCGAACCACCTGCTGATCAATCCCGTGTGCCGCCATATTGAGCAACTCGACGCCGTGGCCGAGGTTGTGGGCTTGTCGTAGCACGGAGATTTTATCCCCACAGGAAATACGCGTTGTATTCCGGGAGGCGGTAATGTTTTTGTGCGTTGTGCGGTGGAGTGCGGTCAACTTTGGGTGACTAATTTCACGTACGGGAATGACCGTTTCTCGGCCTTAGCCGTCGTTGGGGTTCTGGGTCACCAACGGCGGCAATGTGCACGGAAGCGGCCTGTCGAAACTCCCTGGTCCGAAATTCAGAATTTCTGCTGTAGGCGGCTGGTTTCAAAAAATTGAACGTGAACTTGCGACCCATTATAGACACTCAGCACGATGCTGCTTGGACCTCTGGTTCCTCCCTCTTATCGGTCGGTCAGACGACGGCAACAGCATGCAGGCATGCTTGCAATTCGCCCCCCTTGCCAAAATGTTGGTACAGATACATGAAGGGCGCGGGATGTGGCAATTTCCGGTCAGTCAGTCTCAGTCAGTATTGCTATTCAAATGTATAAAAGTCATACTGGCGAATACGCTTTTACCTCTTTGGAGGAATCATGAAACCCAGTCTGCTC
>VFLF01000261.1 GCA_009885185.1 Nitrosomonadales bacterium
CGCTGGCCGCCAAACCGGTGCCAGCTTCCACCGCCGCTGCGCGGGCAAATAGCTCGCGGACTTTATCGTCGACAGCAACGGGCGGCGCCAGATCGCGACGCTGCGCAAGCAAATCTACCAGCGAGCGCGCTTTGGCGCGCTCAACGACAAGAAACGCTTCCTTCCATTCGCCCTTCTCGGCAAGCGCACCAACCAGCGCTGCATAGACTGCCTGTTTGTCGCCTGCGAAGCCGATTTTGGCTGCTTCGACAGCGATCGTGCTGCGCACCTTTTCAATGGCGTCTACCGATTGCTCTAAGAACCGGATCGCCTCCTCGCGTTTGCCTTCCTTGAGGGCAATCGAACTGCGCTCATAGAGTGCGGCCCAATACAGATTCCCCATGGCACGAATTTCGCGAAGGGCGAGCAAGGTATCCAGCATCGCCCGTGCTTCGGCCGTTTTTCCTGTACGTGCGAGACTCTGCGCATAGACCATCGCGTTCGACGTATCTTCGATGGCGACGGCAAAGAGGCGCGCATCGGCGGCGCTGGCCGGCCTGGCCAAGTTTTCCAGAGCGTTGACGAGTAAATTGGGCAACGACAGCGCCCCCAGTACATCTTGGATTTGTTGTCTCTGCCGCCTTCTTTGTGCGTCCGCCGCCGATTCGTCATAGGTCTTTATGACCTGCACAAACTTACCCATTGCGAATAGCGGGCCGATGGACAGTAGACGCGCTTGCGCCTTGTAAGGCGAACTCGTGGGAAAAAGGCCGATTACTGAATCATTCGCAGACAGAGTCTCCCATTTACGCAGATCATCGAGCGCCATTTTCGCCTTTTCAGGCTGACCCGTTCGCTGGTATAGCAGCGAACGCTGCGCAGCGAGGCTCATCGTGATCGTTTCCGCTCCTAGGTCGAGGCCCGCTGGATTATTGCGGCCTTTTAACGTCTCATCGTCAGTCCACATGCCAGTGCCACCAAGCATTTGCAAGACGCCGGTGAATTCCGTATAGGTTTGTCCCCCTAGAAAAAAGCTCTGTTTGGTTGTGCGATAACTTTCCGGCAAGGCACTCCAGGCGGATTCTGCCCATTTGAGCGCCAGATCCGGTGCGCCTAGTTCCGCATAAGCAGAAGTGCGCAACCAGCCGGTAAGTACTGGCGCTGCCCGACGCGCTTCGTCGGCTTTGATGCGAGAAACCGTTTCTTTGTTTTTTGCAACCTTTGCCTCGAAAAGGTCGAGACAGCGGAACAAGTCGTCATAATTGCGGTAGCGGAACTTGAGCGCACAGACGCGATAATGTTCCATCCAGTCCACTCTGTCTGCTGCACTTTGTATCTCGCGCCATTTCCCATCCCACTTATCAAACTCTGCCTTCGACGCCTTAGCTTCACGAGACTGCGTGGCGGAGTCAGCCGTAAGCGGATCGCCCATAGGCAAAGAGGCTGCAAAACCCTTATTTCCGAGCAAAACCGCAATAGCAGCGGCAACTACAATAGTCGCTCGCGCTAATTGCCTAACCGCCTTTATCGTCTGCTTGTACATCGGCGAGTTCTCCTGCAGTGCATGACTGTGCTTCCAGGCGATCTTCATAAGCGAATCCGGTAAGTTAGTTTCGAATGATGAGTCCCCAGCGTCCGTGTGTCTATTCTTTCCAGTTGTCTCAGGGGCTCGTCGACAGGTGGAACGTAGCGTATTGGAAAAGTGACGGGAAAATACCATTATTGTCCAGCGCTTGACGCCACATATTACGTTTTCGTATGAGCGTCTGCTTCCACAATCAGCCTACTTCCGCTCAGGGTCGATAATGCGAGTTGGTGGACTGGAACTACCGGCCATTACCAGTCACTGGCTATTCTCCTCGTTAGCTGACCTTCGCCGCGCATTTCAGCGCGGCGGGTTGATCTTTCCCAGGCGGATTGATCGTCGAAGGACCACTGGTATTTGCCAGGGCTGATGGGTTAGCTCGGCTGGTGATTGTGCAAGGGTACTGATCGGGCGCCAATCAGAGGCTTCGGAGCACTTCGTTGGGCAAGAGTTTTGCAGGAAAACAGCGGCGCTCGGTGAAAATTCACTTCGTTGACCGCGCGCCGGGTCACATGGCGAGCGCGCCGGGATATTGATATTGACTGTTGAGGCAACTAGTGTTTGAATAATTTACGCCAGCGCTATCATCGCCTGGTAAAAAGCGAGACAAGCCATGAAAGTTCGTAAACTTTGCGTGTTTATTTCTCTGGCTACCATGCTGGTTGGCGTTCAGGCCGCGCTGGCGCAGTTCAATCTCCCGCGCGAGATACCGCAGATTATGGATGCCCTCAAAGGCCAGGCGGAACAGCCGAAACCCGCCGCCCCTGCACCCGCTCAGGCCCCAGCACCATCGGAGGCACCAGCGGTCTCACAGCCGGCTCGAGCTGCGACCAATATCGGCGCGGCGCTCTCAAACAATAAGGACTACGCGGCATTTAAGAGTTGGGCGTTAGCCACACGAGAACCTAATCCCGTGCCGAATATGTTCAAGTTTTGTATCGAGAGCTACGACAAGATGATCGCCGGCGGCATTGCGCCGACGGCGCGCGTGCCGGAAGAAACGCGCCCTGGTTCGCGATCCGGTGATCCGCCGATTGTGTGGTCGGGCACCGTGCAAGAGCTAAAAGAAAACTGGTGCGAGGCCGGATACAAAAAAATCAATAGCGACGTGGCGACACGGCATGCGCCCTACCGCGCCGCACTGAAGAATGACAAGCTCAAGCTGGTTATCGACGAAACCCACGGACATGTCCGCTCGTACGCGTTGGCTGCCGGTCAGTACACCAGTGATGCCAAGCGACTGGCCGCTGCACCCGTATGGTTTTTGGACATAGGTGCGGCCACCAACGAAGCGCAGAACTGTTTGAGCGGCGGTAAGCGGTCTACGGTGCGTCGCTACGCTTTCGATGGGCAGCACAATTTGACCGGTACAACTTCAAAGCAATATTGCGGAAGTCCTCCGTCGTCGGCGTACCAGTAGTCTGCTGTCATGTGACAGGCGTGATCCAACGAGTTGCGTGGTTCTGGAAGCGACATGCCGAATGTGAACGTGAAGTTACTGATCTTCGTGATAGTCGCCGCTACCTCGTGCGTGGGCGGCGTATCGCTCGCTGCCGACCTGCTCGAAGCGCTGACGTCTGCCGCGCTGGAGAAACGCCAGACGCTCGGCGCGCAGCGTAAGCAGGTGATTGTCGATCGCACGAAGTGGCCGAAGAACGACCTGTCTGGTCTCGACTTCACCAAGGCCACTGGCAACGCCATCATCGTACATACCGAAAGCGGCCGGCTTAAAGATCCGTTGTCAACGCTGACTGGTGCGGTGCCCTTCAAGCTGTTTCACTTGGAGGATGATCCGTACCGGCTCGCCGTTGCCGCCAGGGGCATCGGCCTTGCCAAAGGGGAGGACAAGGCAAAATACCATACCGCGCAGTACAGACCGACGCTTGAACATATGGTTCGTGCAAAGTATGTGCTTTTTGTCGTAGTTGAGTTGGATGAGCCGCGAATCAGTGCACTCGATAAGACTTTCACTGGCGGCAAGCTCGAAGGCGCGGGCGTGCTCTACGAGATCGAATCGAAAAAGCTGCTTGGCGGCTTTACAATCGAAGCAAGGAACAGCGCTAAGATCATCACGCGCATCGGCGGTTACAGCGGCCAGGCACTCGACGCCGCGATGCACGATCTGGAGAACAACGCGCGCGGGGCACTGTGGAGGGGACTCAAGACGCGTTTTCCCTCGGCGAAGATTCCAACGATTGTATACCTCGACTCGAAGGAATGAAGTTCCACCTTGCAAAAGCGACCTGACGCTGAAGAATCGAACTGGCTTTTGACGGCACCAAGGCGCTTGTCCGACAACATATCAAAATGTAAAAAATCAGAGCTTCACTAACGGTATTGTCTCAGATAATCTATGGTTGCCATTGGCCCAATGCCTTCTTAATTTATTTCCTCGGTCAATAGCATGGAGATGATGCCATGAACAAACAGTCGCAGAAGGCTCATTCACCGTTTTATATCAACGTAATTTTGATCGGGGTTTTTCTCGCTGGCCTTGCGATCGTAATCGTTGCTAGCCGCGAGATAGTGAACGACGGCACGCTCGCCAAAGGAGCAGTGACGGTTGAGGCACGAGTGACGGAAATCCGCTCTGTGACTTCACGCAGGAGTGGCGACGCGTACCAGGTGCGCTACGCGTTTCAAGCCGGCGGGCGGACGTACACTTACAGGGACGAGACGGGTCGCACGGATCTGTGGGCCACAATTTCGCAACAAGCATGGGAAGCCGCGCGGCTGAAGGGCGCGGTCGAAATCGCGTACCTGCCAGCCGATCCGTGGGTGAACCACGCCGTTGCGCGGCCGAGCGATCGTCTGTTTGGCCTTATTGCGGGCCTCGTAGTGGGGCTGATCTGCATGTTGCCTGCACTCTTGTGGGCGGCCTCGGCGCTGCGAAAATCAGGGCGTTCAGCGAAATAAAGGGCACTGTCAAATTAACGACGCAACCACAAATCAGGCCACAACCGCTTGTGGTGGCAGTGCTTACTTTCGCTACTATTTTGGGGTGGGTGAATCCAGGTTTTCGTTAACGTGACAGTGCCGTAGGAATGGGGACGGTGAGCGCGAATGGCCGCTTCCAATGTTCGTCGGTGACCGCAGTGGGTCGAAAGCACTCGGTGACGACTGGCCGTAGGTCCCCTCCTGGTAAAGCCCGTTTTTCCGTTGCTCTGGCGTGATTTGGCATAATGGGTGCCTACTTGAGGAGGGATCGGATGAATAATCGCCGCGAATTTCTTGTTGCGCTTAGCACGGGCGCCGCTACTGCCATGGTTACAGCAACCGGGCCGGCGGTCGCCCAACAAGCGGTGCCATCGCAGGCTGCGCCGCGCGTGAAGGGCCCGCGCGTATGGCTCGACCTGGATCAAGTGGAGTTGGACGCCGCCTACGATCAAAGCGTTTACGCGCCGAACCTCCAGCAGATCGTCAAGCGTTATGCCACTAACAGTGAAGGCGTGCGCGCGCGCTTGGGTGCGCCACGGCGCTACGCATATGGTCCCACCCCCGTCGAAGGGCTAGATGTATATATGACTAAGCACCCCAACGCACCGATCAATATCTTTATCCATGGTGGTGCGTGGCGCGGAGGTCTCGCCAAAGATTTTGGTTACCCAGCCGAATTGTTCGTTCACGCCGGCGCTCATTACGTGGTGCCCGACTTCATCAATGTCATAGAGGCCGGCGGAAACCTGATGCCGATGGCTGACCAAGTGCGCCGCGCGGTCGCCTGGGTGCGCCGCAATGCGCAGAGTTTTGGTGGCGATCCCGAGCGCATTTACGTTTCTGGCCATTCCTCGGGCGGACACCTTGCAGGCGTTATTCTTACCACCGATTGGCGTAAGGACTTCGATCTGCCAACTGACACAGTAAAAGGCGGGCTTTGCTGCAGCGGCATGTTCGACTTGAAGCCGGTTCGCCTCTCGGCGCGCAGCTCCTATGTCAAGTTCACCGACGAGATGGAACAGGCGCTGAGTTCTCAGCGTCACCTTGATAAGCTCAATGCGCCGGTGATCATTGCCCACGGTACGCTGGAGACACCAGAATTCCAGCGGCAATCGCGCGACTTCGCCGCGGCGGTAAAGGCGGCTGGCAAACCCGTGCAACTCCTTGTCGGCGAAGGCTATAACCACTTCGAGATGCCAGAAACACTCGCCAACCTTTATGGCCTCTTGGGGCGCACGGTCGTGGAGCAAATGAAGCTGGTCCAGGTTTGACGCGGTCGCCAATATGCCGGCTGAATTCGCCGAGGCCATCCGTGCCGATGTCGCAACCGTTGGCGCGATGGTAAAGGCGGCTAACATTCAGCCAGAGTAATTAGCCTGGGTATTTCTGCGCCGAGCGCTCGCCCGCCCGACGTTGCACTCAACCGCTCAGCGACCCGGTGCCAGCAGCAACTGTTTTAGCGCGCCACAACAGCAGCCGGCGCATGTCACCGACGGGGTGGCAATACAACAAACACAATGTCTGCAATGGATGGGTTTGACCGACCCGTTGCTGCCAGTCAGGTTTTCGGAAAGCGGACGATCAACGTTCGCGGCCAGCGACCGCCGGAAGCGCGCAGCGCTGGAAACGGTCCGACTGCGCCGCGCTGTTGGGCTTCAAATTCACGGCGCTCGGCCCGGTTCCATACCGTAAGCCTTAAGCGCGTTCGCAGCTTCCGGCGTGCGGAAGAAATCGACGAACTCCTTCGATATCACCGGCTGCTTCGAGGCAACCATGATCGCCGATGAGAACGTCTGGGCGTGCTGCAGATCACCAGGAAGTGGGCCGACGATCTCGATGCCCGTGACCGGTATCAACACCGGTAAAAAGGTCACGCCGATCTCGGCGTCTCCCTTTGCAACCCGAACTCCAGTGTCACCGGGCTGACCGCGGACGATCTTGGACTTCACGTCGTTGGCGATGCCCAGTCGGTCGAGAACCGTTTCAAAGTGCTCGCTCCCGGCTCCTCTGCCATAGGTAATCGATCTCGCAGCGAGGAGAGCGCGCTTGAACGCCTCGGGTGACGAGATGTCGGGTTTAGGTGCGCCCTTCCGGACAGCCACGACCATGCCAGAGCTAGCGAGCACCCTGATGCTGCCTGCAATCACTTTGCCGTCCTTGGCGAAGTCCTCGATTCCCTGTTGAGGAACAATGACGACATCGGCTGTTTCGCCTCCCTGAACAAGTTTCACCATCGCGCCCAAGGGTAGGAACGTAACCGTGAGCTTATGACCGGTTGCGCGCTCGAATTGCAGGACAACGTCTTCGATCGCTGCCTTCATACCGAGTGCGCCCAACACCTTGATCTCGGCGGCTTGAGCGATGCACAGGGGCGACAACAAGATAAGAGCAGCAGATATTGATTTCGCTATTTGCAAAAATGATTTCATGAGTTTTTCCCCTAAATCGTGAATCCAGATGGCGTGCAAAGATTGACGCCCAACTGTAATTTGGGGCGACAGTTTTGCTGGATAACTTGGCACGCTGTCGCCCTAACTTGGGGCCAAATAGTCGGAATAAATCGGTCTGTATCAGTATTAAATTTCCACGAAAAGCAGCACTGTCAATTAACACGGGTTTTGCACCCGTTGCGGCGAAAGTCGGGGACCATTTATCGCTCGCAAGTAATCATACGCGGAATGGAAAATTCCGGAATGACACGGTCAAGGTCCGGTATGCGGCAGCAGTCTCTACTTCCGCTTGTGGCCGGGTACGGAAGTAGCTCCAGCCAGTGCCAGCGGCCGTTCCCTGCTGCATTGCCGCCATTGATTGGTCGCACGGCGGCTTCCAGACCGGAACCCGCCGTTCAGATTTGGCGGCTGGTCGGCGGCACCCGACCCACTCCGGCCATTCGAGTTTCTCCATAGCCGCCGTTCGCACCTATCCCTCAATTACATTTCTGCCCGCACCAGCGCATAATCTGTAACGGCGTGAATTTATTGCAGCGTATGTTGCTGGTCACTTCGACCGCAGACCGACGTCGCGTACCAGTTTGTTAAACGCAGCGATATCGGTGCGCAACATGCGATTAGTTTCCTCTGGCATAGTGGGCGCGATGTGAAAAGAGATTGCCTGCAAACGATTCGTGATCTCTGGCAGCCCGACTATGCGCGCGATTTCCTTGCTGAGTTGTTGCAGGATGGCGCGTGGTGTGCCGGCGGGCGCGAGCCACATATGCGAACCATCCCGGCCCACACCCGGCAGTATTTCCGGCAGCGCGGGCACGTCGGGGAACAGCGGCGTGCGAGTGGGATTAACCGCCACCAACAGCAACCGGCCGTCCTTGATCAACGGAAACGCGGGTCCCAGACCGACGGTGCCAAAATGCACACGCCCGGCAACGATTTCAAGGATGGCTTCCGATTGGCCCTTGAAGCCCACGTGTACGGCTTTCATGCCGGCAGCAAACAGGAATCTTTCCGCATTCAAGTGGAGAATGCTGCCGGCGCCGGAGGAACCGAACAGCAGTTTGCCCTCACGCGCGTGGCCCAGCGCAATGAGTTCCTTGGTGGACTTGACGCCGGTCGATGGTGCGACGATGAGCGCATTGGTGCTGAAGCCGATGCTCGCGACACCGGAAAAATCTTTGAGCGGATCGTAGGGCAGGCTCGGCTGCAACGCCGCGTTTACCGCAAAGGTGGGCGCTGCCGCCAGCAGTGTATAGCCGTCGGGCGCCGCCTTGGCAACGATATTGGCGGCTAGGACGCCTGACGCACCGGCACGATTTTCGATAATCACCGGCTGCCCGAAACTCTCACTCATGCGCGGCCCTATCAGGCGCGCCAGGTTGTCGGGGGTGCCGCCTGCAGTACCTGCTATCACTAGCCGGATCGGCTTGGTCGGGTAGCTTTGCGCCGCTGTCAGGCAAGTAGAAGTAATGCTGAAAGCCAAAATGAAAAAAACGAGTATCGCTTTAACTGTCGTGTCCATATCCGCCGCCTTTCTGAAAAAGCGCACCGCGTCAAAGTAGCAGGACCGGCAGTGTGCGTTAGGAGCGTACCGGCAGTCTTCCAATGCGCATGGTAGGTGAAAGCCTAACGCAGATCAACTTGTGGTCTTATGACCGCTTATCAGTAATTTCAAATGTAACAGGGACTGACCGCAGATGGCCGGTTTGCGACCTCCGCCCGAGGCCCCCAATTTGAGGAATAGC
>VFLF01000791.1 GCA_009885185.1 Nitrosomonadales bacterium
ATCGAACTGAACTTGACGGCTGCACCGCAAATTTCCCTTGGCGCCGCCCAAGCCGCGGCGATCGTCCCCGCACGGATTCCAGCCGGCGCACCGTTGCGCACCGTCCTTTATATCGAGGACAGCCCGGCGAATCTGTTGGTGGTGGAAACCCTTCTTGAACGCCGGCCCGATATCCGCTTGCTGAGTGCGCTGGACGGCAATCGCGGCATTGAGATTGCGCGCGCATCTTTGCCCGATATGATCCTGATGGACATCAACCTGCCCGGCATCAGCGGTATCGAGGCGCTGCGTATCCTTGCAGAAGACCCGGCAACCGCGCACATTCCCGTGGTGGCACTCAGCGCCAACGCGATGCCCCGCGATATCGTCAGGGGTCTGGAAGCCGGATTCTTTCGTTACCTCACCAAACCGATCAAGTTCAAAGAGCTTCTGGATACACTGGACGCGGCGCTGCAATTTGCAGAAGTGCAATCCGCCCGCGTAAAAATGGAGGAATAAACATGCTAGTCAGCGCCGCCGATATTTTAAAAGCCAGCATCCTGATTGTTGATGATCAGGAATCGAATGTCATCCTGCTGGAGCAATTGCTGAGCGAGAACGGTTACACCTGCGTGGCCTCAACCATCAATCCACAAGAGGTGTGCGCGCTGCATCGCAAGAACAGCTATGACCTGATCCTGCTCGACTTGCAGATGCCCTTGATGGATGGATTCCAGGTCATCGAAGCGCTCAAGACCAACGAGGCCGACGACTACCTTCCGGTACTCGTGCTCACCGCGCAGCCGGGCCACAAGCTGCGCGCGCTACAGGCCGGCGCCAAGGATTTCATCAGCAAACCGTTTGATCTGGTCGAAGTCCGGACGCGCATTCGCAACATGCTGGAAGTGCGGTTGTTATACAAAAAAATCAATAATTACAATAAGTTACTGGAAGATACCGTGCGGGAGCGCACTGCCGAACTGCGCGAGAGCGAAGCGCGCTTTCGCTGTCTGACCGAACTGTCCGCCGATTGGTACTGGGAGCAGGATGCGGGCGGCGCCTTTACCAAGGTTTCCGGCCCGGTGCTGGAAATGCTGGGTATTCAGGTCGACTCCCTGACGGGCACGAGCAACCAGGATAAGGCTATGGCTAAGGCGAACGGCTGGAATGAAGCGGAGCGCGAAGCGTTGCAGGCAAAGATTGCCGCACGCGAGCCGTTTCTGGATTTCACCTTCAGCCGCGTCAATGCCAATGGATCGCAACAAACGTTTCGGGTCAGCGGGCAGCCGATGTTCAACCAGGCGTGTCGTTACCTCGGCTACCGGGGCATCGGCGTCGAAGTCCTGACCAAAAGATAGGGTGAAAAATGGCATCGCTGACCTCCCCCTACAACCCGAATCAAAATCATCTTCTGGCGGCGTTGCCTAAGGAAGAATTCGAGCGGCTCGTTCCCCATTTGGAAGGGGTGCCGATGCCGCTCGGCGAATTTCTCTATGAACCCGGTGAACAACTGCGCTACGCGTATTTTCCTACCACCGCCATCGTCTCGCTGCACTATGTAACGGAGTCCGGCGCATCCGCCGAGACGGCGGGTGTCGGCAATGAAGGCGTGGTCGGTGTGGCGTTGTTCATGGGCGGCGATACCACGACAAGCTCGGCGGTGGTGCAGACCGCAGGCCACGCCTACCGGCTGGAGGGCCGCTTGCTGAAGCAGGAATTCAATCGCGGGGGCTTTATGCAGCACCTGCTGCTGCGCTACACCCAGGCGCTGATGACGCAAATGAGCCAGGCTGCCGCCTGCAACCGCCACCATTCACTGGAGCAACGGCTGTGCCGCTGGCTGTTGTTAACGCTCGATCGAAGCGTCTCGAATGAGTTGGTGATGACGCAGGAGCTGGTTGCCAGCATGCTCGGCGTACGCCGCGAAGGCATCACCGAAGCCGCCGGAAACCTGCAGCGTTTGGGCGTCATTCACTACCGCCGCGGGCATATTTCGGTGCTCAAGCGTGCCGCCCTGGAAGCCGCCACGTGCGAGTGCTACGCCGTGGTCAAGAAGGAAGTCGACCGTCTGCTGCACGATGTGCAGCACCGTCAGGAATTCCTTGCCGGCAGCGCCGCCTCGGCGCACGCGCTCAGCGGCGGCAACCCTGTATCCCATCCGAAAGCAAGCCAACAACAACGTAGCTGAAGCGCATGGCAAAAATAGCGCGCATCACTCAAGTCGCGATGGGCAAAATCGACGTGAAATACTAGACAAACGCGTCGTTACCTCGAAACCTTTTCAACGCCGATGAAAAAATCCGAGGACGTTGCCGAGAAACTTCTTGGCGCAGCCTATGATTCATTGGATGACCGCACCAAAAAGGTCGCGCGTCATATTGCGTCACGCAAGCATATTGCCAGAAACACGGCAAAGGAATCTGATGCCGGGGCAACACCGGGTCAGCGCGCGGCGGATGCCGTTGCGAGTTTCGGCGGGTCCTGGACGTTCATAGCGATCTTTGCCTTGACCCTGGTCGCGTGGATCGGCTCAAACTCGTTAATCCTGGTTCAGTATGACAAAAGTTTTGATCCTTACCCTTACATTTTGCTCAACCTGTTTCTTTCCATGCTGGCGGCGATACAAGCGCCCATCATCCTGATGTCGCAGAACCGGCATGCGGAGAAAGACCGGCTCAATGCGGAACATGACTATGAAGTCAACCTCAAAGCAGAATTGGAAATCATGCTGCTGCACGAAAAATTGGATTTACTGCGAGAAGGACAATGGGGCGAACTGTTGACCATCCAGAAAGAACAGCTTCGACTGCTGGGTGATCTGATAGACAAAAAAGGTGTGTCGGGCTAAAGCCCGGCGCATACAGTCATTCCGATGTCCTCCGCCGATAACGGCGCCCTGCCACAGCCGGAAAATAGGCTACTGCTTCTGCTATGCGCCGTCTCCCTTGCGCTGGCGTGGATCCTGGCGCCGTTTTACGGCACGATACTGTGGAGCGCAATCATCGCATTGCTTTTCGCCCCGGTGTATCGTTGGATACTGCCGCGCCTGAATCAGCGTCACAACCCGGCAGCACTACTGACGTTGCTGGTGGTACTGCTTATTGTCATTTTGCCCTTCGCGCTCGTGACCGCGGCGCTGACACGCGAAGCCGCGCTGGTCGTCCAGCGGCTTCAGTCAGGCCAACTGAACCCGGCGCTGTACCTCCAAGGCGTATTCGATGCATTACCGCTCCCGGTAACGACGCTGCTTGACCGCTTCGGTTTGATCGACTTCGATACCGTGCAGCGGCGGCTGTCAGCCCTATTGGCCGAGGGCAGCAAATGGTTCGCTACGCACGCGCTAAGTATTGGACAGAATACGTTCGAGTTCATCGCCTCCCTGTTCATCGCCTTATACCTCGCGTTCTTTCTGATTCGCGACAGCGAAGACGTGGCGCGCGCCGTGCGTCGGGCGATCCCGCTGGCGCCGCTGCACAAGGACGCGCTGATCGAAAAATTCGCCACGGTGATTCGTGCGACAGTCAAGGGCACTCTGCTGGTGGCGGCCATACAAGGCGCGCTGGGCGGCATGGCGTTCTGGTTCCTCGGCGTGAGCGGCGCTGTGCTGTGGGCGGTGCTGATGGCTTTTCTGTCGCTGGTGCCGGCGGTTGGCGCCGCGCTGGTGTGGCTGCCAGTCGCCGTCTACCTCTTGTTCACGGGCGCCGTCTGGCAAGGCATCGCACTGGTAGCCTGGGGCGTGCTGGTGATTGGACTGATCGACAACCTGTTGCGCCCGCTGCTGGTGGGCAAGGACACCGGCATGCCCGACTATGTGGTGCTGATCACCACGCTGGGCGGCATGGCGGTGTTCGGCATCAACGGCTTCGTCATCGGGCCGGCGATTGCCGCCATGTTCATCGCGGTCTGGCACATCTACGCCACCACGCAAA
>VFLF01000287.1 GCA_009885185.1 Nitrosomonadales bacterium
AGACGCAGCGCCGAACGTCAGCGTCGCTGATGCGCGTCAATCACAGCGGCGAGGTTTGCGCGCAAGCGTTATATCAGGGCCAAGCCCTGACCGCGCGCGAGCCATCGGCAAAACAGGCGTTGGAGCAGGCCGCGCAGGAAGAAACCGAACATCTGGCGTGGACCGAACGCCGTATCGCTGAATTAGGCGGCAGCAAAAGCGTGTTGAATCCGTTGTTCTACGCGGGATCGTTTGCGCTGGGCGCGGCGTCGGGTCTGCTGGGCGACAAATGGAATCTGGGTTTTTTGGCTGAAACCGAGCGGCAGGTGGTGCGTCACCTCGAAGGCCACCTCGAACGCTTGCCCGCCGAGGATCAAAAAAGCCGCGCGATTGTCGAGCAGATGCGTGATGATGAAGCGCGGCACGCCACCAGCGCGATCAGTCACGGCGGCGCGGAGCTGCCTGCGCCGGTGAAGGCGGCGATGAAAGCGTCGTCGAAGGTGATGACGGAAACGGCTTACTGGTTGTAGCAGGTGCTACGAGGCTTCGCGAACCTCGAAATCGTGGGTAATCGCCACGGACTTGGATAGCATGATCGACGCCGAGCAATACTTCTCCGCCGACAAATGCACCGCGCGCTCCACCTGCGCGGGCTTGAGCGCCTTGCCCGTCACCACGAAATGAAAATGAATCTTGGTGAAAACTTTTGGGTCTTCGGTGGCGCGCTCTGCGTCGATTTCGAGCACGCAGTCGGTCACGTCGGCGCGTGATTTCTTGAGGATGTGTACCACGTCATAAGCGGTGCAGCCGCCCGCGCCCATCAGCAGCGTTTCCATTGGCCGCGGGCCGAGGTTGCGACCACCGCCCTCGGGCGCGCCGTCCATGACCATTGCGTGGCCGCTTTCGGATTCAGCGACGAAGGCGACGTTTTCCAGCCATTTGATGCGTGCTTTCATGATCGATTCCTGTCAGTTCAGTAAGGATTTTAGCCGATACCAAATGATGCCGATGATCTCGTGAAAAAACCGGCTGCTTTGATGCAGCGCATCGGCCTGTGGCAGACAATCCAGCAGGGTGAATTGGTATCGCGTCGCATAAGCCGTGGGCGCGGGCACTACGCTAAAACCGGCCTGCGTGAACACTCGTTGCGAGCGCGGCATATGCCACGCATGGGTGACCAGATAAATGCGGGTGATGCTCTGCGCCTTGAGCACGCCGAAACTGGCGCGCGCGTTTTCCAGTGTATTGTTCGAAGTGCTTTCCGTCCACGCGACGGGGATGTTGAATTCATTTTCCAGCGCTGATTTCATCGTCTGCGCTTCGCTGACCGCGCTGCCTTCGGGGCTGCCGCCGCTGACCAATATCGGCTTGCCGGTCAAACGATGCAGATGCGCGGCATAACGCAGCCGCACCAGCGTCGCGCCGCCGGCGGTATCGCCACCGTATTCGGGCGCTTGATAGTATTTGCCGCCGCCCAGCACCACGATCGCTTGCGCGGACGGCGCCTGCAACGGATCGGAGGGTGCCGGTTCCAGCAGCCCCAGCAGCGTGCGCGCCGCCCACGGTGTCGATACCAGCCACAGGCTGAGCAGGGCCAGCGCGATCAGCATTTTTCCGGAACGTGGATGCTGCCGCAGGCGCAGCAAGCCCCATGCCGCCAGCAGCAACAGACATCCGGGCGGAATCAGCCAGGCGGCGACAGCGTTAGTGATGATCCACGGTGACATTAATCTATTGTTTTTAAACGACTATTATTGAAATTGGTCGATATCAGGCCGGGCATGTAACCGAGCGAAGTGAGTACCAGCTTAGTTTGACACAGGGTACTGATTTCAAATAGAATTCGCGGTTCCCTTGGCCCAGCCAAGGCATTAGTTGTTCAGTATTTTGCAACGCACGCAGAAAACACCAACAGGACTCACAGGAATTCCGATGAAGACTTATAACGCCAAGGCAGAAACGGTTCAGCACGACTGGTTCGTGGTTGATGCTGCCGGCAAAGTACTGGGACGGCTGGCGGCTGACATCGCGCATCGTCTGCGCGGCAAGCACAAGCCCGAATTCACCCCGCATGTGGACACCGGCGATTATATCGTCGTGCTCAACGTCGACAAGTTGCGTGTCACCGGCAACAAGGCGAAGGGCAAGCTGTATCACCGCCACACCGGCTATCCGGGCGGCATTCGCACCCGCACCTTCGAAACCATGCACGCCGATCATCCTGGTCGCGTGCTTGAAAAGGCCGTCAAGGGCATGCTGCCCAAAGGCCCGCTGGGCTATGCGATGCTGAAAAAAATGAAAGCCTATGTCGGAGAAGCGCATCCGCATACGGCACAGCAACCCAAACAATTGCAGTTCTGATTAACAGTCGAGGCGATATCACATGGCAGTGCAAACCAACTACGGAACCGGTCGCCGCAAAAGCGCGGTTGCTCGCGTGTTTCTCAAGCCGGGCAAGGGCGCCATCGTCGTCAACGGCAAACCGGTGGACGAATTTTTTTCGCGCGAAACCGGTCGCATGATCGTGCGTCAGCCGCTGGTGCTGACTGAAAATCTTGAGCGCTTTGATATTCGCGTCAACGTCATCGGCGGTGGCGAGTCCGGCCAGGCGGGTGCCGTGCGTCACGGCATTACCCGCGCCCTCATCGATTACGATGCCGCGTTGAAGCCGCCGCTTAAAAAAGCTGGCCTCGTCACGCGCGATGCGCGTGAAGTCGAGCGTAAAAAAGTCGGCCTGCGTAAGGCGCGTCGTCGCAAGCAGTTCTCCAAGCGGTAACTCGCAGTACACGTTCCATGCGACAAAGCCGCCTCACGGGCGGCTTTGTGGTTTTTGTTCCCTATAAAGCGGCAGGTACGGCAAAAGCAGCAGTAATAGCGGAGGGCGGAGACAG
>VFLF01000257.1 GCA_009885185.1 Nitrosomonadales bacterium
AGGATATTGCCACGGTCGGCGGCGCTGTCGCCGGGGGCGTGGTGGGCGCCAATGTGGGCAGAGGCAGCGGACAGCAAACGGCTACCCAGGACGTGCAGCGCTGTGAGACGGTACCCAGTCAGGCGCGGCCTGAATTCTGGGACGTGACCTACAGTTTTCGAGGGCAGGAGTATCGCATGCAGGTAACCACGCCGCCAGGACCGACGGTAACGGTTAACGAGCGCGGTGAACCCCGGGCCTAGCGCCTGACTGGCAGCAGACCACTTTCGTTACAGAACAAAGGTTAAACGCCGGTGCCCGCTGTGGGTTGTTGCGTAATTACCACAGCGGGAAACCAACCGCTCTTATGTGCGTTATCGTACGGACGCTCATACAGCGGCGTAGGCACCCTTGAGGCATGTGCATGGATCGCAGCACGTTTTTGTAGCAAGCTGGCATTCCACATTCCATGTCCAGATTTGAATTTGCACCTTAAGATGTTGATATCAATAACAATTTACCTTGGGAAAAGAACATGAAACTAAAACGAACCTCAGAAGCGTTGGGTTTGGCGATAGCAGTCATTGTCAGTCCGGTCGCTACGGCGGCAGATAGAGGCGGGTACATCGGTGGTAACGTGGGTCAGTCGAGAGCGCATTTCGACGAAGGTCCGATGGCCACCCGGGTGATGGCGCCAGGCAGGGTGGTGACCTCGATCGGCAGCGACGACCGTGACGTCGGCTATAAGCTTTATGGCGGGTATCGGTTCAGCCGGCATTTTGCCCTTGAAGGCGGGTATTTTGATCTGGGCAAGTTCGATTTCACCGCGACTACGCTACCGCTGGGCACACTGAACGGCAGTATTAGGGTCAAAGGCGTGAATCTTGATTTGGTCGGCATGATGCCGCTGACTGATAAATTCTCCGCGTTTGGGCGCATCGGGATGAACTACGCCCAAACCAGAGACTCTTTCAACGGAACCGGAGGGGCTGTTGTCGTAAACCCGAACCCGAGCGACCGCGATCTAAACCACAAGTTTGGTTTGGGGATTCAGTACAAATTTACCGAGTCTTTCGGCATGCGTGCAGAGGCGGAACGCTATCGGGTGAGTAATGCTGTTGGTGGTAAAGCCAACGTCGATCTCTTCTCGGTTGGTCTGGTCTTTCTGTTCGGCGGGAAAACACCGCCCCCGGCACCGCGCACATATACGCCGCAGCCTGTCGTCGAGCCTTATGTCGCGCCGCCGCCCAAGCCAAAGCCAGTGGTGGTAACGCCGCCGCCAGTGCAGCAGCCAGCGCCGGTGCAAGTGACACCGCCGCCGCCGCCGCCGCAGGAAAAGCCGCAAAGAATTGACCGGAACTGATCGTCTGCCGTATCGCTGCCGATACCCCAATCTCCGCGAGGAGGTTCGGGGTCAGGCGCGATGCTTGTGAGACTACCTTATCGGGTTGTGATGATCGGCTGGCAGCAACAGGCAGTCGTGAAAGTATGATCGGCGTTGCCGCGTAATCTCTATGCGGCTCAGTGGCAACAGTGGAAGATTGAACTACGCATTTTCAGCGCGATGATCAGCGAATCGCTTCCCAAGGCGCTACTGCGCTTGAGCAGTCGATGGATGCGCCGCCTCGACGTCGTACGAACCGAATACCAGACGAACCGACCGGGTTTCCGGCAGCACATAGACAATGCCATTGGTGCCGGTAAAGGATGGAATAATTACGTTGTTGTAGAACGCGGCCGGCACGTTGATGCAGCCGTAAGAGATGCGATTATCAGCGGGCGTTGGCGTTGCCAGGCGCTGGAGCCGGCGGTCCAGCGGATTGCTGGTCACCACGCGGTGAAGCGATACCCCCGAATCGTAGTCTACCCACACCACATCCTCACCGCGAGTGCTCATGCCTCGCTCCGCCACGAAGCGGCCTGCGGGCGTAGTGCGCTCCTCGGGACGTATGCTGGACAGGGGGCGGTCGCCGATGCCGGGCACGGTGTCATCGCCGCGCGCGAGGCCCAGCAGCGCGGGGCTTGCTCCGCGAATCCGCCCGTTGGCATCGAACACAAAAATTCTCGCCTGCACCTTGTCGAGGATGACGAAAGGCAGCCCCTTGTTATCGCCGGAATCCATCGCCCAATCGGCGATATGGCGTACCTCGATGGACGCCGGCTCAAGCGCGAAAGCGGCGCGTTTGGCACCGGTGACTGTGCTGTGCTGCGGCGCCTTGGTCAACGATGCCGGCGCTTCGGGAGACGAGGGGAGCGTGCTTGCGCTCGAAGCCGGGGTTATGCCGTCGTTGGCCGAAACATAATTCGGAAGCAACGCCAAACCCAGTACGACCATCCTGATGCGATACCTATTCATGTCCAATCTACCGGTTGTCCCGTGAAAAACGTTGATGTTGCCGGCGTAGTACAACCTTCGCGGTTCGCGGTCACATTGCCGGGTACCGAGGCTGCATCGTTCGGGCAACGTCTTGTCAGACCTGCTGTGCTGCGAGCGCTTTCTTGTCCGACGATTGTTCTTCACACCAGACATTTTCTCTGTGCGGCAACGCACATGAATCACGCGAAATCATTGCACTGGCGTCGCGCCTCGTCACTTGCTCGGCGTTGCACAAAGGTGCTGTTGCCCTATTAATGATCTATAAGGAGTTTCACCGACCACCATGAGACATCCCAACAAGCCCTTCTCGATGATTCGGGAGTTTCACCTTGCCGACTGGTTTACGCTGGCCAACGCGGTGTGCGGCACGGGAGCGTTGTTTGCCATGATGACGTATCTGCAAACCAGCGATATCGTGCATGTTTACTTTGCGTGCGGACTGGTGTTTGCCGCAGGCGTTTTTGATGTCCTGGATGGACGCATCGCGCGGTGGCGGCAGAAAAGTTCCGCTATGGGGCGCGAGCTTGACTCGCTCGCGGATATCATCTCTTTCGGCGTCGCCCCGGCGCTGATTGCGTATGGATGCGGCATGCAGGGCTTATTCGACCGCGTAGTGCTGGCGGGATTTGTGGCCTGCGGCGTCTCGCGTCTGGCGCGTTTTAACATCACGGCCGAGGCCATGTCGGAGGGCGGAGACAAAGTGAAGTACTTCGAGGGCACGCCGATACCGACATCGCTGCTGCTGGTGATCTTGTTGTTCTGGGCGGCCATACAGGGCGCTGTGGGCGAGGCGCTGTGGTTCGGCAAGGTGGTGATCGCCGGCTACACACTGCATCCGCTGGTGTTGTTGTTCGCGGTGTCCGGTGCGTTGATGGTCAGTCGCATACGGTTTCCGAAGTTCTGATTGCCTTAAGGGGTGGGTACTCCAGCGTACAGATCAACCGTACGTCGGGGGCTATTCTGCCCATCGAACAGCGCCCGCGTACGCAGTACGCATGGAAAACACACCGAGGAAATGATGATGAGTGAGTGTCCCGCCATGACGACTGCCGCCGGTACGCCGGTGGCCGACAACCAGAATTCACAGACCGCGGGGCCGCGCGGACCGCTGCTGATGCAGGACTATCAGTTGATGGAAAAAATGGCGCACTTTAACCGCGAGCGCGTGCCCGAGCGCGTGGTGCATGCCAAGGGCGCCGGCGCTTACGGCACGTTGACGGTGACGGGTGATATCTCCCGTTACACCCGCGCCAAGCTGTTTGCCAAGGCTGGGAATACCTGCGAAATGTTTGCGCGTTTTTCCACCGTGGCAGGGGAAATGGGCTCTGCCGATACCGCGCGTGACCCGCGCGGCTTTGCACTGAAGTTCTATACCGAGGAAGGCAACTGGGACCTGGTAGGCAACAACACACCAGTGTTTTTCGTGCGTGACGCGCTCAAGTTTTCCGACTTCATCCATTCGCAAAAACGTGATCCGGCCACCGGATTGCGCGACAACACCATGCAGTGGGATTTCTGGAGTTTGTCGCCGGAATCCCTGCATCAGGTCACCACGCTGTTTTCCGACCGCGGCATTCCCGCCACGTTGCGTAATATGAATGGCTATTCCAGCCACACCTATAGTTTGTGGAACAACGCGGGCGAGCGCTACTGGGTGAAATGGCATTTCAAGACGCTACAAGGCATTAAAACCCTGACCAACGATGAGGCCGCGAAAATCGCGGGCGAAGATCTGGATTTTCACCGTCGCGACCTGCACGCAGCCATCGATCGTGGCGAGTTTCCGCAGTGGAAGGTGCAGATACAAATCATGCCGGAAAAGGATGCCGACGCTTATCGCATTCATCCGTTTGACCTGACCAAAGTGTGGCCGCACAAAGACTATCCGCCGATGGATGTCGGCATCATGGAGCTTAACCGCAACCCGCAAAACTATTTTGCCGAAGTGGAGCAGGCTGCGTTCGAGCCCGGCAATATGCCGCCCGGCATGGGCGCTTCACCGGACAAGATGTTGCAGGCGCGGTTGTTGTCCTATCCCGATGCCCATCGCTACCGCATCGGCATCAACTACGCCGCGCTCCCGGTGAACAAGCCGCGCTGCCCGGTCAACACCTATCATCGCGACGGCCAGACGCGTTTCGACGGCAACGGTGGTAGTGCGGTCAACTATGAACCCAACAGCATCGGCGGCCCGGTGGATGACGCGAGCGTGAGCGAACCGCCATTGAGAATCCACGGTGATGCCGGTCGTTACAGCCATCGCGACGGCAACGAGGATTACCGTCAGGCCGGAGACTTGTACCGCTTGATGGACGCCGGGCAGAAGTCCCAGCTTGTCGGCAACCTGGCGGGCGCGCTAAAAACAGTGCCGCGCTTTATTCAGGTGCGCCAGCTTGACCATTTCTGTAAGGCTGACCCGGACTACGGTGGGCGTGTTGCCGGGCTACTTGGCGTCAATCTCGACGAGATCAACGGCAAGGCGGCGTAAGTTACACCGGCGCGAATGCGTATTCCTGCGATGCAGTTGCAAGCCGGGAACGAGGAACGGCGGCTGTAACGATACGGAGTGCGATTGGAAACGACGGTTATAGTACTGCTTTCGCTGCTTGCGGTCATGATCAGTGGCCTGGTGGCGCGCGCGACGCGGGTGCCCGTGCCCCTGGTGCAGATTGCGCTGGGCGCCTTGATCTACTATTCAAGTCTGACCTCGGTGGTGCTCAACCCCGAGGTGTTTTTCCTGTTGTTTCTGCCGCCCCTGCTGTTTCTCGATGGCTGGCGTATTCCGAAAGAGGCACTGTTTCGCGACGCATCGACCATTCTCACCCTGGCGCTGGGTCTGGTGGTTTTTACGGTGCTCGGCATGGGGTTGTTCATTCACTGGCTGATTCCGTCCCTGCCGCTGGCGGTTTCGTTTGCGTTGGCTGCGGTGATCTCTCCTACCGATCCGATTGCGGTGTCCGCGATTGCCGCACGCACGCCTATTCCAAAAAGGCTATTGCATATACTTCAGGGCGAATCGCTGCTCAATGATGCCTCCGGTCTGGTGTGCATGCGTTTCGCCGTGGCGGCCGCGCTGACCGGTACCTTTTCGCTTTCGGCTGCAATGGTCACTTTCTTGTGGGTGGCGTTGGGCGGGCTGGCGATCGGCGCCGCAGGCACCTGGCTGGTGGCAAGAACAACGTCCTGGGTATCCGACCGGTTTGGCGAGGATGGCAGCACGCAGATACTCATCACGTTGCTTCTGCCATTTGGCGTGTATCTGCTGGCGGAACGTCTACACTGTTCCGGCATACTCGCCGCCGTCGCCGCCGGCGTCACCATGAGTTTCATGGACATCTGGCAATGGCGCGCGGCCACGCGTCTGCGCCGCACCGCCGTGTGGGACACGGTGCAGTTTGTCGCCAACGGCAGCATCTTCGTGTTGCTCGGTGAACAGATACCGGCGCTGCTTTCTGCCGCGCCGCAGACCATTCTGACCACACAGCATGAAAATCCGTGGTGGCTGGGCGTGTATGTCCTGACTATTGTTGCCGGCCTGGCCGCGCTGCGTTTTGTGTGGGTGTGGGCGTCGCTGACAGTGACGTCTGGCGGCGCGCGTCGAAACGGGGTGGCGTCAACTACCCGATGGCGTCTGATTATGGCGACATCACTTGCCGGCGTACGCGGGGCGGTTACGCTGGCCGGTGTGCTTACCCTGCCATTGATGATGAGTAACGGAACGCCTTTTCCGGGGCGCGATCTGGCGATCTTTCTCGCCGCAGGCGTCATTGTCGCATCTCTCGTTCTTGCGGCGCTGACATTGCCGTACGCATTGCGCGGCCTTGCCCTGCCCGATGAGTCGTCGCATCAGGCAGCGGAGGATCAAGCGCGAATGAGTGCAGCCGCAACAGCAGTCAGTGCCATCGAAAGCGCTCAGCTCAAAATGGCCGAGGGCCGTGCGGATGCGTACCGCTATGCCAACGCAGCGGCGAAGATTGTTGAATTGTATCGACTGCGGATCGACCGCTACAGCGGCGGTGACGACACAGAGCTGCGCATCGAGGACGAAGACATCGAGCGTCAATTCAGGTTAGTCGGGCTGCGGGCTGAACGAACCGAGATTGTTCGCATCGGGCGTAGCCGCATGATCGACGACACGCGGCTGCGCAAAATTGTACTGGAGTTGGATCTGCTGGAAGCGCGTTATGGCGGGTGACGGCGGTAGCGCTTCACCGGGGATTACGTGCGAAACCGAACAGACGAACCTTGCCGAAACGCGCTAACTGATGCTTCCCATTTTCATCAAAATGAGGCCTCATGAACCCATACCCCATCGCTGTGATTGTCGGCAGTCTCCGCCGTGGCTCATATAACCGAAAACTGGCGGATGCTGTTGCAAGGCTTGCGCCGCCGGATTTTTCGTTCAAACAGCTGCGCATTGACGACATGCCGCTCTACAATCAGGACGCCGATGGCAATCCGTCGGATCCCGTGAAGCGGCTAAAAAGTGAAATTACAGCGGCCCGCGGTCTGCTGTTCGTCACACCCGAATACAACCGTTCCATCCCCGGCGTGCTCAAGAATGTGATCGATCACGCATCGCGTCCCTATGGCAAGAGCGTGTGGACGGGCAAGCCTGCGGGCATATTGGGCGCTTCCGTGGGCGTCATCGGCACCGCGATCGCACAACAGCATTTACGCACGATCCTCGCGTGCCTGGATATGCCGACCCTCGGTTTGCCCGAAGCATTCATCCATGCCAAAGAAGGACTGTTTGATGCGTCCGGCAACATAGGCGCAGACAGCACAGCATTCTTCCAGCAATGGATGGATAGTTACGTGGCGTGGATAAAAAAGCACGCCGCGTGATGCGAGGCCGCCGAGGTGCGTGTCAGAAGCGATAACCGCTGGCGCCGAACAAGCCCATCAGTCCAATAATAATCAGGTAGATGGCGACGATGTAGTTGAGCAGGCGTGGAATCACGAGGATGAGAATGCCGGCGATCAGCGAGATGAGTGGCGCAAGACCCAGAGTGATATTCATGGTTGCATCCTTTGTGTGTAGACGGTGAACGATTGACTTCGGAACTCGGCCTACGTTGCGCCCAAAAGGATGTCTGCACTGTGCGGTGCCGCACGTGTGGAGGTTGATGTTGCGGCCTGCCTAATTGCGAACGGAATGGAGAAGCTGAATGTCGCTAGGGATTGGACCTTTAATCGCCTTGTGTCCGGCGATGCTGGCTGTGATGCCCCAGTGGTCATACAGCAAAGGATGGGGACTCAAGCCCGGCAGCGTCTTTGCGTTCCTGCTGGCGGTTGTTTCGGGTAAAAGGCGGCCCATTTCTTTTTTCACCACGGCGTAGCATTCGCATGCCCGTTGCTCCAGCTTTGGGCGATCCAATACCGTGATGTGACCACGGCTGTAACCAGACTGGCCCCTCCGCATGGAGGGGTTGTGCAGCGTCGCGCGGACAGTACGAGGCATCATGCAGGCCCGCTGATGCCCGGATGCAGTGCATGTTTTGGATAGGGCGCGACAGGCAGATGATCGACAGGCGCTCCTGCAAGCGTGCTCGCAAACCGATGATTGACATCACGGTGATGCGCCTCATCGTCGCGCACCACCAGTACCACATCGCGCAACGTCGCGCCGGCAGGCAACTTCCAATAGTGCTTCGCAATGGCGGGAGCCGGCACGTTAAGGGAGCGGCCTTCGTCGATTTCCGTGAGGTACAGGGTATAACTGAGCACCGCCTCTTCCTCAAAATAGCCGACCACGCGGTGTGCGGTGCGCTGCGAAACCAGGTACAGCAGAAAGAAACCGACATAGAAAATCCACTGCGCAACCAACACGAACAGCCGCTCGAAAAGCGTTGGTTTTGCGATCTCGATGAACGTCATCAGATGCATGCGCTCATTTTCGGCTTCTTCCAGCAGTGTGCGAATCCAGCCGTCATCGTCGACCATGCGGCGCAGGCATTGCAGATGCGTGATCGTCGCGCCCACCATGCCGGGAACGGCAGCCACGGTTTCGAGGACGATCGCGCGGTGGCCGTAACGTTTGGCAAAGAAAGTGTCGGCGCAGAAGCGAAGCAGCCGGGTGAAGCCGAGCGCGAAGCGGTCCGAAAATCCGTATGGCGCATGGTGTGTCAGCACTTTTGCGTCCGGAACTTCAGTTCGAATCGATCGGTTGGACTTTTTAGCTCGCCCGCTACTGGTCATTGTGGGGGATCCATTAAACATGGGCTGATGGCTGAACGTACCGTTCGCCGATTGAAATAGCATTAATTACCAG
>VFLF01000054.1 GCA_009885185.1 Nitrosomonadales bacterium
GGTTCAATATTCGCCGCGATCAGTTCGCGCGGCGTGCCGATGGAAATAATGCGGCCATGATCCATGATGGCAAGCCGGTGACACAGACGCTCGGCCTCTTCCATGAAATGCGTGGTGAGCAGCAACGTCTTGCCACGCTGCATCAGCTGGCGCAGGCGCTCCCAGATCAGATGCCGCGCCTGCGGATCAAGGCCGGTGGTCGGTTCGTCAAGAAACAATAGTTCCGGATCGTTGATCAGCGCGCGCGCCAGCGTGAGCCGCCGCTTCATGCCGCCGGACAGGGTTTGGATGCGCGCATCGGCGCGCGCGGTCAGACCCGCGTACTCAAGCAACTCGGGTATGCGTTTTTCCACCTCGGCGCGCGCCAGACCGAAGTAACGGCCATACACCCGCAGGTTTTCGCTGATGGTGAAATCCGGATCGAGATTGTCGAGTTGCGGCACCACGCCCACCCGCGTGCGCGCCTCGCGCGCATGGGTGGCAACGTCGTGGCCGAGCAACGTGATGCTGCCGCTGTCCGCTTGCGTAAGTCCCAACACCAGGCGCAGCGTGGTGGTCTTGCCCGCGCCGTTGGGGCCCAGCAGGCCGAAGCATTCGCCTGGCGTCAGCGCGAAATCAAGTCCCGCAACCACCTCGCGGCCGTCGTAGGATTTGCGCAGCCCGTTGACGGCAAGCAGCGTCATGCACACCAGCGATTGACGATCTGCGCCAGCACATGCAGACGGCCGTGAAAAAAATGCTCGCCGCCCGGAACGACAACCACCGGCAGATTTTGCGGGCGCGCCCAGTCCAGCACGGCTGCCAGCGGCACCACGTCGTCGTGCTCGCCGTGAATAACCAAGGTGTTTTCCGGCACGGTCTCGGCGGCATCGTTACGAATGCGGTTAACCGCCGGCCCGACCAGCACCATGCGCTCGCAGGCGAGACGCTTGGCGACGCGCGTCTGCACAAAGCTGCCGAAGGAAAAACCTGCAAGCAGCAGCGTGCGCGTATCAAAACGCGCCATCGAGTATTCGGCCACCGCGATCAGATCATCGGTCTCGCCCATGCCTTTATCGTGCGTCCCTTCGCTCTTGCCTACCCCGCGAAAATTCGGCCGCACCGCGACATAACCCAACCCAACAAACGTGCGCGCCAGCGTGGTGACAACCTTGTTGTCCTTGGTACCGCCCTGCACCGGATTCGGATGCGCGATCAGGGCAATGCCGCGGCGCAACCCGCCCGGATCATGGATGTCGGTTTCGATATTGCCTGCGGGACCGGGGATGAGCAGGGATTCGGCGGGAGTGGGCATCGTTTAAGGCGGAAGGATGAAGGATGAAAACGGTCAACGGCAGACCGCAGTATGCTTGTTTTCATCCTTCATCCTTCCGCCTTCATCCTTTATAAAACTGCGGCCAGCGTTGCAGCACTGCCGGGCCATCATCTTTGTAGATGTGGCAGGAATTCAGTTGGTAGGGCGTTTTGGTCAGCGGCTTGTCGGCATTACGCGCTTCGCGCGCGCGGCCCGTCGCCTGAAACGCCGTGGTGGCTAGTGGCCCCAGCAACTCCACCAGGTGCGTGCAGCCCTTGGTGCCGCCCAACCGCAAGCCCACTTCGCGCCGCCAGCCGGGGCCGATTTTTACCCCGGCGAGTTGCTTGAAATTCACTGTAATGTCGCCGCAGGTCGGATACGGGCCTTCGTCGGTCGTGGCCTCGGCCGCGTGAATCAGCATGTCGAGATCGATGGTGAGGCGTATCCACATGTTATGCACGGGCTGTCCGGGCTGGCGCACGGAATCTCCGGTGCGCCGCGTATGCACGTACGTCTTGGTATCGACCAGATGGGCCTCGATATCCCACAGGCCGTCGTCGCGTTCGTAACCGATGCATTCGATGGCGCGGGTGTGCATCGGTTTGCGGGGTTGGTTGGGTGATAAGGGCATGATTAGTTACTCAAGGGTCTCGGATCAACCGGCAACCGCGCCGGCAACTGCTGAAGAATGTGTCGTCTTTCGTCGGACGTGTAGCGCGTCCAGTACGAAATCTCGTGCAGCGTGCGACCGCAGCCGATGCAAAAATGCGTTTGCTGATCGATCACGCAGGTGCGCACGCACGGCGATTCGTAATCGTAGTGCGGATCGTTCACGGCGCAGCTCACCGTGCCGTCACGCCGCCATTTTTGCGGCAATGGCTTTCGCCGCACGCGAAGACGTGGGACGCCCCAGCACGCCGCAGATGTAATCGCCGGCGGCGATGAGTTTTTGCATATCCACGCCGGTGTCGATGTTCAGGCCATCCAGCAGATACAGCACGTCTTCGGTGGCGACGTTGCCGGTGGCGCCCTTGGCGTACGGGCAGCCGCCCAGGCCCGCGACCGAGCTGTCGAAAATGGAAATGCCGCACTCCAGCGCCGCGTAAATATTGGCGATGGCCTGACCGTAGGTGTCATGCACATGCACCGCCAGCCGCTCGATGGCGATGTGTTTGGCCACCGCTTCGATCACGGTGCGGGTTTTGCCCGCGGTGCCAGCGCCGATGGTGTCGCAAATGGTGATTTCATGGCAGCCGATTTGATCGAGCGCACGCGCCAGCCGCACCACTGCCTGCGGATCGACCTCGCCTTCATACGGGCAACCCAGGCACACCGACATATCGCCGCGCACCCGCAGACCTTGCGCCAGCGCCTCGGCGCACACCTCGGAAAAGCGCGCGACGCCTTCGGCGATGGTGCAATTGGTATTCTTTTTCGAGAAGGCTTCGGTGGCCGCGCCGAACACCACGATTTCCTTGCACCCGGCGGCAAGCGCGGCGTCCAGCCCCTTGCGATTGGGCACCAGCACCGGGTAACTGACGCCGGGCTTCTGTTTGATGCCCGCCATCACCTGCACGTTGTCCGCCATCTGCGGCACCCACTTGGGCGACACAAACGCGGTGGCCTGCACCGACTGCAAGCCCGCGTCCTGCAACCGATGGATGAGTTCGATTTTGACCGCGGCAGGCACCGGCTGCGCTTCGTTTTGCAAACCGTCACGCGGACCGACTTCAACCAGTTTTACTTTTTTAGGCAGGGACATGGGGATTCCTTAAGTGCAAAAAACCTTTTGCCACAGATTTCACAGATGAACACAGATTTAACAGCACAGCGGGACTTAATCTGTGTTCATCTGTGAAATCTGTGGCTAAGATTTTTTAGGTTTTTTTGGGTGTGCGTTTCTTCGGTTCCACCCAGTTGGGCTTGCGCTTTTCGAGAAACGCGGCCAGACCTTCCTGTCCTTCGGGCGTGGCGCGGATGTCGGCGATTCGGCGCGCGGTTTCGTCGAGCATTTTTTGGTCGATGGCGGCGTGCGCGCCCAGCGGGATCAGTTGTTTCGCCGCCGCCATGGCCTTGGGCCCGCTGGAATACAACTGTGCCAGCATCGCGCCCACCGTGCCATTGAGGGCTTCGTGCTCAACGATGTCATGCACCAGCCCGATACGCCAGGCTTCGGCGGCATCGAATTCCTCGCCACTGATGAAGTAACGGCGTGACTGGCGTTCGCCGATGGCGGCAATCACGTACGGGCTAATCATCGACGGAATCACGCCGATTTTGACTTCCGACAAACGAAAGGTGGCGGAACGCGCGGCAATCGCGATATCGCACGCCGCTACCAGCCCGAGGCCGCCGCCGCGCACGGCACCGTGGATGCAGGCGATGGTGGGTTTCGACAGGTTGTAGAGCGTATGAAACATGCGCGCCGACTCTTGCGCGGACTTGACGTTTTGCGCGCGCGAAAATTTTGCGCTGGCTTTCATGTGGCCGATATCCGCACCGGCGCAAAAACTCTTGCCCGCGCCCATCAGCACCACGGCGCGCACCTTCGGATGGGCATCGAGTTTTTCCAGCGCGGCGGTAAGCTGTCGCGTCATCGCCGGATCGAAGGCATTGTGCACGTCGGGACGGTTCAGCATGACCGTCGCGTTGCCGTCGACATCGATGCAGGTGATGACTTCATTGCTCATGCAAGATCCTTGATAGAACGGTTTTTGTAGCGGCGCGGAGTGCGGGATTATACGCGCCGCTCGCTGCGCGCCCGTCGGGACGGCGCGTTACGCAGCCAGCGCCGCCTCGTAAAGCGCCAGCATGTGCGCGTCAAAACACGCGAAGAGAATTTTTTCGATTGAACCGGGCGCCGCGCGACACTCGCGCACCGCGATCGATACCGCCTGCACCAGCGGATAGCCGTAAACCCCGCAACTGATGGCGGGGTAAGCTATTGTTTTTATTGAATATTCTTTAGCAAGCGCAAGACTGGTGCGATAACACGACGCCAGCAACGCAGCCTCGCCCGCGCGCCCGCCCTGCCATATCGGCCCCACCGTGTGTATCACGTGCTTCGCTTTCAGGTGGTAGCCGCCGGTGATTTTTGACTGGCCGGTTTCGCAGGCCTTGAGCGTGCGGCACTCGGCCAGCAGCGCCGGCCCCGCCGCGCGGTGAATCGCACCATCCACGCCGCCGCCGCCCAGCAACGACGTGTTCGCGGCGTTGACGATGGCGTCTACGTCGAGCGTGACGATGTTGGCTTGTAGGGCTTGCAGTTGTGCGGGCATGTTGAATGAAAATCAAAAACGTTTTAACCACAGATGAACACAGATAAACACGGATAAACGTCAAAACCAAAATCGGTCAGGCTCCTGTTTTTATCTGTGTTCATCTGCGGTTAGAAAGGACTTTCACCACCTGCCCTTGGCCAGCCAGCGCTCCACCTGATCCAGCCGGTCTGCGCCCCAGAACGGTTCGCCGTCGATCACGATGTACGGCGAGCCGAATACGCCGCGCTCTATCGCTGCATCGACTTCGTTTTTGGTGCGCTCCTTGACTGCGGCATCGTTTAACGCCGCGGCCAGCGCGGCTTTGTCGATGCCGAGTTTGGCGGCGACGTTGGCGGTGATTTCGGCGCTGGAAATATCGCGGTCTTCGGCGAAATAGGCGTGATACAGCGCGAGTGCGAATTTTTTCGCTAGCGCGGCATCCTGATCGTAGACCCAGTAGTAGGCGCGGCACGGCGCGACGGTGTTGACCGGAAACTTCGTGGGCATTTTGAATGGCACGTGGAACCAGCGCGCCGAGCGCATCATGTCGTGTTGCGCGTAGCTGCCTTTTAGCGGGATGGTGGTCAGCGGTTGCTGGCTGTTGATTTTGAACACCGCGCCGAGCAGGATCGGACGCCACGTGACGTCGCGCCCGTGGTTTGCCGAGAGCGCGTCAATTTTTGCTGCTGCGAAATAACCATAGGGCGACGAGAAATCAAAATAAAAGTCCATCGGATCAGCCATGATATTTCTCCTGTGTCAGCGGCGCAGCGTGTCCAGGCGGGCGAGCGCCTCCAGCGTTTCATGTTCCAGCGTAATCACCAGTTGCGCGGCGGACAGCTCGCGCGACAGCGGCGCGGCCTGTCCCGCCCACATCGATACAAAATCCGCATTGCCTGCCTTGGCGGCCGCCGCGCGCAACGGGCCGGTGAGCATATTCTGCGCCGGAAACGCGAGCCGTGGTGCATCGGCGTCGTTCATCTCGCGCATATAACGGTTTGTCAGCCCGCGCGCGGGCTTGCCGGAGAATTTTTCGGTGATGCGCGTGGTGTCTTCGGTTGCGGCAAGCACGCTTTGCTTATGCACCGGCGGCGCGCCGCTTTCGCTGCACGGGATAAACGCGGTGCCGAGTTGCGCACCCTGCGCGCCGAGCGCCAGCACGGCGGCGATGCCCGCGCCGTCCATGATGCCGCCTGCGGCGACCACCGGGACGTTTACCGCGCGCACGATCAGCCGCGTCAACGCCAGCGTGCCGGTCATCGCCTCGTACGGATCGCGCAGATACGAGCCGCGATGCCCGCCGGCTTCCGCGCCCTGCGCGATGATGAAATCCACGCCCAGCGTCTCAAGGTGTTGCGCCTCGGCGACGCACGTCGCGCTGGCGCCAACGCGGATGCCGGCAGCCTGCATGCGGCGCAGCCGTTGCTCTTGCAGATCGCCGAGGTGGCAGGTAAACACTCGCGGACGCGCTTGCTCGATCACGTCAAGTTGCGTTTCGGTGTCGGGCGCGTAGGGCGCACTCACCGGCTTCGGCGGCGGCAGGTTCATTTCGGCGTAGTAGCCCGACACCGCGGCGATGGCGGCGCGTTGCTCAACGGCAGGCATCGGCGCGGGCTGCGGCGACACGAACAGATTCAGATTGATCGGCTCGCGCGTAAGTTGGCGTGCGGCGTCGATATCGCGCAGCATCGCCTCGGGTTGGGTGTAGGCAAATCCGAATGAGCCGAGCGCACCGGCGTTACTGGCCGCCGCCACCAGCGCGGGCGTGGTGATGCCGCCGGCCATCGGCGCCTGGATAATGGGCAGGCGGGTGCCGAGCAGGTCACATAGGGGGGTGTGCAATTCGGCCAAGGTGGGTAATCTCCAGCTTCAATATCGACTGCGGTTGTTGCGTTGCGCGGCGCTATTTTCGTGCTGATGGGGACTTGTGTGCCGAAACGCAGAAATGGACGGGCTGAGGCTTTCGTTGGACACATTTAAAAATATGAATAAAAACAAATACTTAAAATATAAATGCCGTTACCACTCAAAGAAGAGCATGGTTAGCGAGTGCTCACAAGTCGTTGCCCGCCGGTTTGCCCCTGGTTAGCTATTGTGCTTTGCAATATAAGCCAGTATTCTCAAAAAATCCCTCTGAAATCACTGCCCTATCACCCAAGGATATTACGCCAGCGCTGATGTTCGCGTGAGTTCGCGTGAGCGCTGCGCCCGCGTAATAATCGAAAACCATGCAAGCCGTAACCTCCCTTAAAAAGCCCCCGCCGGAAATGCACTACCCGATTGCCGAGCCGCCCGCGCCCGGCACGGTGACGGCGGTTGCCCCCGGCGTTTACTGGCTGCGCATGCCGCTGCCGTTTGTGCTGAACCACATCAATCTGTGGCTGCTGGAAGACGGCGACGGCTGGACCATCGTGGATTGCGGCTTTGCCACGGATGAGGCGCGCGGTTGCTGGGAGCGAATTTTTGCGAACTGCCTCGGCGGCAAGCCGGTTAAGCGCGTGATCGTCACGCATTTTCATCCCGACCACATCGGCCTGTGCCACTGGCTGTGCGAGAAGCACCAGGTCATGCCGTGGATGGCGAAAGCCGAGTTTTTGCAGGCGCACAACGTGCTTGCGCGGGTCGCGGGCGTAGATGCCGAGACCCAGTGCGCGCTGATGGCGCGCCACGGACTCGATGCGGAACGTATGAAGTGGATTGCGATGCGCGAGAATCTGTATCCGACGGGCGTGCCGAGTCTGCCGCGCGCGCATCGTCGCATCCGCGACAATGAATCCATCACCATCGGCGCGCACACCTGGCGCGTGGTGGTCGGCCACGGCCACTCGCCGGAGCACGCCAGTTTGTATTGCGACGCGCTGCGAGTATTTATCGCGGGCGATATGCTGCTGCCGCGCATTACCACCAATGTCAGTGTGTGGCCGGCCGAGCCGGATGCCGACCCGGTGGGTGACTTTCTGCACTCACTGGCGCGCTATGCCGCGCTCGACGCCGACACGCTGGTGCTGCCGTCGCACGGCCTGCCGTTTCAGGGCATGCACGCGCGTATCGATGCGCTGCACGAACACCACCGCGTGCGCCTCGAACGCGTGTTACAGGCCTGCGCCACGCCGCAATGCGCGGCGGACGTGCTGCACGTGTTGTTCGACCGTGATATCAATAATGAGCATCTGGTGTTCGCCATGGGCGAAGGCATCGCGCATTTGAATTGCCTGATGCATCGCGGCCAAGTACGCCGCATCGTTGATGGCAACGGCAACTATCGGTTTAAACGCATGGAGAAATCAGCATGAACGCCGCCGAACAGCAGCAAAAGCCGTTTGACCCGGCGGAAATGATTCAACTCTACGCGGACATTGCGCGCAAGAGCGGCGAGTTGCTGACGCGAGCGATGCAAAAAGCCGGCGCCAACCCGCAAAAAGCATTCGACGATGAGCTCGGCATCGCGCGCGCCTTCTTCGACGCCTGGGTAAAAATGGCGAGCGACCCGGCGCAGTTGATGCAAGCGCAGATGAAGGCATGGCAGGATTATTCGCTGCTGTGGCAGAACACGCTGCTGGCGATGAGCGGGCAAACCCCCGTGCCGGTGGCCGAAGCGCATAAGGGCGACCGCCGTTTTCGGCACGACGATTGGCAAAACAAATTTCTGTTCGATTATCTGAAGCAGTCGTACCTGATTGCCTCGCGCCATTTGCACAAGGCGATGTGCGAGGTGCGCGGGCTGGATGAAAATGCGGCGAAGAAAGTCGATTTTTATACGCGTCAGTACATCGATGCGCTGTCGCCGTCGAA
>VFLF01000553.1 GCA_009885185.1 Nitrosomonadales bacterium
CCCACGCGCCCCATTCGTAGGGCGCATCCAGCGCGCGCGAACCCAGCAGCGACAAATAGCCGCGCAGGCGCAGCGCCACGATCGATTCGTCGGCCTGTCCGCGCGAATGAAAGTAATGGCCCAGATGCGCGTAGCGCGCGGCCAGATCGGGACTCGCGTTCATCAGCACGATGAACGGCCCGCTGACCGGGCGACGCCGGATGGCTTTTACCGCATCATAAAAACGGCGCTGGTGTTCGGGCAGCGCATCGCGCGCAATCGCTGATACGCGGCTCAAGCGACGCTCTGGAGAGGTTCAGCGCGCAGCTTCGCCCCCTGCTTTTCCATCACCGATTGCAGCACTTCGTAATAATGCCAGCCGTTGATGCGCGTGCGTCCCAGAAAAATCGTTGGTGTGTTGGTGATGCCGATGCGATGCGCCTGTTCCACTGCGGCCAGCGCGCGCTCGGCGTATTGGTGTTCATCGAGCGCGGTTTTCAGTTCGGCGGCATCCAGGCCGACGCGCGCGCCGGCTTCAATCAGCGTGGCGGTGTCGCCGATGTCGCCGTCCTCGGTCCACATCAGATCGTATAACGCGGTCTTGTAAGCGAAGTCGAGGCCGTAGTCGCTGGCGAACTCCAGCGCCTCGAAGGCGCGAAAGCTGTACTGGCGCCGCTCCGGATAACGAATCGCGGCGTATTGATCGGGGGCCATTTCCTTGATCCATGCATCGCGCCGCTCGGCGCGCGCCAAGGCGTCAGGTGATTGATCGCGCACGCAGCCTTCGGGCGGCGTGTCGGGATGCAGCCAGTGCGGACGCCACAAAGCTTGCACCTCGTATTCGCGCACGAGACGGTCGATCTGCGCCACCGCGAGATAGCTGTAGGGGCACACAAAATCCGCGAAGACTGCGACGCGGAACGGTTCCGGTTGCGTGGGGGTGGTCATGGCTAACCTCCTGCCTGTGCTTGTCTGGAATGTAATAAAAAGTGGTTTAAAAAAAATACTTACATTATATTGCCCGAGCCATCGCTTCCGCCGCTTCGGCGGCGAGACTGCCGCTGATTATGCCGCCTTCCAGCGCATCCTTGTCAAACGTCAAAAACGCCACGCTGGCGCCGTGCTCGCCGGTCACCAGCGGCGCGGCGGGCGTGTCGCCGCGCGTGTAACGAAAACCCGGCGCGCCGATTTCACGTCCGTCGATGATGACCGTGCCTTCGAGCACCACCTCGTAGCGACCGAATGCCGGCGCGGGCATGGCGAGCGCCGCGTGCGCGGGTGCGCGCGTGACCACCGCTGCCGGGCCGAAATCCGGCGGCATCAGATATTTGTACGAGCCAGTTTCAATGCCGGGCAGGGGATGCCATTCGCTGTCGGCAGCGAGCGCCGCGAACAGGCGTCCGCGCAAATTGATCTGGCGGCGCGCATCCTGATTGGCCATCGATATAATGCCGCCGGCGCGCGGGTGCAGCACCAGCATGTCGTGTTGATTGGACACCGCGAACGGCCCATACGGCATGTTGTGATCGGTGTAGTGGATCGCCAGCGATTCGAGATGCTTCACGCCGCGCGGAAAATCCATCGCGCCGGAGAGCAGTAGTTGAAACTGCGAGGTCAGATGCATGTGCGCATACACCGACGGGCAATCGTCGAAACGAAAGCGCATCGCTTCCGGCCCGCCGTCCTCGCCGGACAGCAACACCTGGCACGCGAACGCGATGCCTTCGGACACACCGCGCTTCCACGGCGCATTCGCCGAATCAACAATGTAACTGGCTTGCATGGCGCGGGGAATGCCTACGCGGTCGGAAAACGATACACCGCGAACACGATGCCGCCCACCGGATACGAAAACGGGCCGTGCACGGTGTTCGGCGGCGCGTAATGAAAGTCGCCTTTTTTCAGCACCTTGCCGGCGACGTGTTGTTCGCCTTCGATGACGGTGACGCAGTGTGACGTGACATGCTCGTGCGCCGGCTCGACATAGCCGGGCGGAAACTTCACCAGTGCGGCGACCTGCCCCTGTTTGTCGTCGCGCATCAGCACCTTGATTTTCAGGTTCGGATGTATTTTGTGCGCGCCGGTGGGAAGCTGAAACAGGGTGACGTTGTCGTCCCATTGCAGTTCGTCAGTGTTGATGGCCATAAACGGTACGTCAAGCGGCATGGTGTCTCCAGGGCGGGGTGGCGGAATGAGGTGAGCTTATTGTTGCAGCGCCGCCGTTTCGTACTCGGCGGGCGAGGTGATTTCCAGCAGTTCCAGATCGTCCGAACAATCCAGTTCATTATGCACGATGCCGGGCGGTTGCAAACAGCAGTCGCCGGGGCCGAAGGTGTGCTCGCCGTGGCCTGCGTAAGTGAACTTGATCCAGCCCTTGAGAATGTAGATCATCTGAAAATTCAGTTTGTGCTGATGCAGGCCGGTGGTGTGCAGATCGCCGTGATCCTCGCCCTTTTTGACGCGGATGACATGCGCGCGGAATTGGCCCTGCGTCGCCTGTTTGATACCGAGGTCGCGGTATTCGAGAAAGGGGCGCAGGCCGGACTCGAAAGTCGCGTCCTTGGCCATGCTGACTGAAAAATGCATATCTGCCGCGTTCATTGGGTGGCTCCTCGATGGTGGCGTGACGAAACCTTATTATAGACTCGGTCTTTCAGGAGAAAAACATGGAAGGATTGAAACGATGGCGCGGGCGTGTCGCGCTGGTGACGGGCGCGTCGGGCGGCATTGGTGAAGGCATCGCGCGCGCACTCGCCGGCGTCGGCATGAAGGTGGCGCTGCTCGCGCGGCGGCGCGAACGCCTCGATGCGCTGGCCGCCGAGCTGGGAAGTAACGGTGCGCAGGTGTTGGCCTGCGCGGGCGACGTGGGAAAAGAAGCCGATGTGCTGTCGGTCTTTGCCGCGATAGAGCAACAATGGGGCGCGGTGGATGTGTTGGTGAACAACGCCGGCACCGGCATGATGAGCACGTTGGAAAAAGGTCAGTGGCAGGATTGGTGCGATACGCTGAACATCAACGTGGCCGCCCCCGCGCTATGCGTGCGCGAAGCGCTGAGCGGCATGCACGCCAAGGACGAAGCGCAGATCATTAACCTGTCGTCGATCTACAGTCACCGAGACCAGGTGCCGAATTTCTCGTTTTACCAGGCGTCGAAATTCGCTGTGCGCGCATGGACAGATACCTTGCGCGCGGAATTGGCGGCCAAGGGTACCAAGATACGCGTGGGCATGATCTCGCCGGGACTGGTGGCCACCGAGTTTCGCGAGCGCGCCACGCACGGCGCGTTCAATTACGAATCGTATTTTGAGAAATATCAACCGTTGCTACCTTCGGATATCGCCGATGCGGTGCTCTACATGCTGTCCACGCCGCCGCATGTGCAGGTGCAGGATATTTTGATTACGCCGATGGGGCAGGCGCTGTAGAGGAGTTAGTCAGACTGCGCCGCTCGATCAGACAATCGCCGCCGCCCATTTCGTAGTCGCGGCACACACCGGGGCGTTGCGCGTAGATGCGGCATAGCATCGTGTCGCGGTCGAGCGCGGCGCACCAGCCGTCGTCAAGGCGCGCCATCACTTGTCCGCCCCAGCGGTCGGTTTGCGTGTAGCGCGCGGGGATGTCGTCTTCACCCATCAGTATGACTTCAAGTTTGCAGCAGTTGGCGCGACAGGTGGCGCAGGTGATGGCGGGCGTGAGCATGCGCTGATTTTACGCGATGAATCTGTGGCAGAATGCCGCGCCCGTGAAATTTTGTTCAACAACTTCTTAAACCAAAAATAAAATTACGCATAACGCAATGCCCAACACCGTATCCAGCGTGACAGACGCCGCGCAAATCAAAATCGTTCAACTCATCGCCAAGGAACTCGGCGTCAATCCCAATCAGGTGGCAGCCGCTGTCGCGCTGCTCGACGAAGGCGCCAAGGTGCCGTTTATCGCGCGTTACCGTAAGGAAGTCACCGGCAATCTCGACGACACGCATCTGCGTAATCTCGAAGAGCGGCTGATCTATCTGCGCGAACTCGAAGACCGCCGCGCGGCGATCCTCGCGTCCATCGCCGAGCAGGGCAAGCTTACCGATGCGCTGAAGCTCGCGGTGGAAGCCGCTGCCACCAAGCAGGTGCTGGAAGATTTATACCTGCCGTATAAGCCCAAGCGCCGCACCAAGGCGCAGATCGCGCGCGAGGCCGGGCTGGAGCCGCTGGCCGATGCGCTGTTTGCCGACCCCGCGCTGGAGCCGCAGGTCGAGGCCGCGAAATATATCAACGTAAAACCTGCCGCCGGTGACGCCGAGGCGATCAACATCCCCGATGCCAAGGCCGCGCTGGAAGGCGCGCGCGACATACTCGCCGAGCGCTTCGCCGAAACCGCGGAGCTCTTGGCCAAGCTGCGCACGCGCATGCAGACGCAGGGCTTTCTGACCTCCACCGTGGTGGCCGGCAAGGAGATGGCCGAGGAAGAAAAATTTCGCGACTACTACGCCTACACGGAAACCTTTCGTACCATCCCGTCGCATCGCGCGCTGGCGCTGTTTCGCGGGCGCGTGCTGGGCGTGCTGTCGGTCACATTGGGGCTGGGCGCAGAACTGGAGGCGCTGACGCCGCACCCTTGCGAGGCGATGGTGGCCGCGCATTTCGGCATTGAAGATCGCGGCCGGCCCGCCGACAAGTGGCTGGCCGATGTTTGCCGCTGGACGTGGCGCGTGAAGGCGCAGTTGCACATCAGCAGCGAGCTGATGCTGCAATTGCGCGAAGCGGCGGAAGCCGAGGCGATCAAGGTTTTCGGCCGCAACCTGCACGACCTGCTGCTGGCGGCGCCTGCCGGCCCGAAAGCGGTGATGGGACTGGATCCGGGCATACGCACCGGTTGCAAAGTGGCGGTGGTGGACGCCACCGGCAAGCTGCTCGACACCGCCACGGTGTATCCGCATCAGCCGCGCAACGATTGGCAGGGCGCGCTGGCCACGCTGACACGTCTGGTGGTGCAGCACGGTGTTGAATTGATTTCGATTGGCAACGGCACCGCCAGCCGCGAAACCGACAAACTTGCCATCGAGGTCATCAAGCTCGTGGCCACGCACAAGCCGGAACAAAAAGTCAGCAAAATCGTGGTGAGCGAGGCGGGCGCGTCGGTGTATTCTGCCTCCGCGTTTGCAGCGACGGAGTTTCCCGAACTGGACGTGAGCCTGCGCGGCGCGGTGTCGATCGCGCGCCGCCTGCAGGACCCGCTGGCGGAACTGGTGAAGATCGATCCCAAAGCCATCGGCGTCGGCCAGTATCAGCACGACGTGAATCAGCGCGCGCTGGCTCGCTCGCTCGATGCCACGGTCGAGGATTGCGTCAACGCGGTAGGCGTGGATTTGAACACTGCCTCCGCGCCGCTGCTTGCGCGCGTGTCGGGTCTTAATGCCGTACTGGCAAAAAACATCGTCGAGTACCGCGACGCCAACGGGCCGTTTGTGAACCGCAACAGCTTGCGCAAAGTGCCGCGCCTTGGCGACAAAACCTTTGAACAGGCGGCGGGTTTTTTACGTATTAACGTTGCCGGCAAAAACGCCAACCCGCTGGATCGCTCATCGGTACACCCGGAAGCGTATCCGGTGGTGGAGCGCATCCTCGCGCGCATCGGTAAAGGCATCACCGACGTGATGGGCCATCCCGAAGCGTTAAAAGGTTTGCAAGCCATTGAGTTTATTGATGAAAAATTTGGCGTGCCGACGGTGCGCGATATTCTGATGGAACTGGAGAAACCCGGTCGCGATCCGCGCCCCGAATTCAAAACCGCCACCTTTCAGGAGGGCGTCGAATCACTCAACGACCTGCGCCCCGACATGATTCTCGAAGGCGTGGTGACCAATGTCGCGGCGTTCGGCGCATTCGTGGATATCGGCGTACATCAGGACGGGCTCGTGCACGTGTCCGCGCTGGCGAACAAATTCATCAAAGACCCGCATGAAGTGGTCAAGCCCGGCCAGATCGTCAAGGTGAAAGTGCTTGAAGTGGACGTGAAGCGCCAACGCGTGGCGTTGACCATGCGGCTGGATGATGTCGCGGGTGCGCGAGCAGTGCAGCCACGCAACAGCTCAAGCGCGGCGCCGGACCGAAGTGCGCGGCCCAGACCACAACCGGTTTCCAGCGGGCGCGGCGCGCCGGTGCGTGATGAAGCGCCGAGCGCGATGGCGCTGGCGTTTGCGAAGTTGAAAAAATCGTAACAGCAGCGATTTTCTGGAGGGGACGATGAAAAGCATTTTCATGATGGCCGTGATTGGCCTAGCACCGTGCGCCACCGCAACAGCGTATGCAGCAGACACGCCGCCATACCCCACGCGCCCAATCCGCTACGTGGTGGCGTTTCCGCCCGGCGGCGTCAATGACGCCATTGCGCGCATCCTGAGTCAACGCATGGGCGACGTGCTGGGCGTCACCGTGATCGTGGACAATCGTCCCGGCGCGGGCGGCAATCTCGGCAGCGAACTGGTGGCGAAGGCCACGCCCGATGGGCATACGTTGCTGAACATTAGTACGGCACAGGCGATTTCGCAATCGTTGTATGCGAAGCTCGGCTACAGCCTTGAACGCGATCTCACGCCGGTGATATTGCTCGCGACCTCGCCGCTGATCGTGGCGATCAATCCGGGTGTCAACGCGCGCGGCGTGAGCGATCTGGTGGCGGTTTCCAAAGCGAAGCCGGTGCGGTTCAGCAGCGGTGGCATCGGCACCATCAGCCATCTGTCGGGCGAGATGTTAAGCCGCGCGGTGGGTTTCGAGGCGATACACGTGCCGTACAAAGGTGGCGGGCCGGCGACGGTGGATTTGATTTCCGGGCAGGTGCAGATGATGATTAACGCCATTACCGACATCTCGCCTTCCGTCAAGGCGGGGCGCCTGCGCGCCATTGGCGCCATGGCGGAAAAGCGTCACCCGCAACTGCCGGATGTGGCGACACTGCCGGAGCAGGGATACAAGGATTTTGTGCTGAGCAATTGGGTGGGCATCGTCACGCCCGCGGGCACTCCGGCGAATCGCGTCAACAAGCTCTACACCGAAATCGCACGCATCATGAAAGAGCCGGTCATCGCCGAGCGCGTGGTGGCGCACGGTTTTGATGCGGCGGTGGGTTCACCGGAGCAATTCAGTAAACACATACGCAGTCAAGTGCAGCGCTTTGCCAAGGCGGTGAAGGAATCGGGGGCGAGAGCGGAATAGCCCGGCTACGCCAACAGGCAATGCACCTGATACTTCTGAATATCCGTATCGCGAGTCACCAGCGTGAGTTGATCCACTTGCGCTTGCGCGATGAGCATGCGGTCGAACGGGTCAAGGTGTATCGGCGGTAATTTATCCGCACGATCCGCATGTTCCAACGTGATCTCCAGCGGTGTAAACCGATGGCGCTCGATCTCTTCCAGCAGCGTGTCGGGCGCGTTGAGTTTTCCCAGCGCTTTTTTGATGGAAATTTCCCACACCGAAACCGCACTGACGAAAACGATGTTGTTGCCGTCGATGATGGCGTCGCGTGCAGCGGCGGACAATTCCGAATCATCAGCGAGCGTCCAGATCAGGGTATGCGTATCCAGCAATAAATTCATTTCGCCGGTTTTCCGTAAAACGCATCGGCCAATTCAGATGGCAAGGTATCGAAATCGTCCGCCATTTTGACTTTGCCTGACCAGGTGCCGCCCAGTCTGCGGGGCGAGGTATCGTGCTGGTAGGGAACGAGCATGGCGACCGGCTTGCCTGCTTTGCCGATGATGATTTTGTGTCCCTTTTCGACTTGTGCAATCAGGGAGGAAAGACTGCTTTTAGCTTCCGAGATATTGGTGATCTGCATGATTTAGGATCTCCTCTTTTTAGATAGTCTGGTCTGGTCTGGTTGTAAAATTTAATCCCAGTCTGCCGATGGCACCGGAAAACATATTTCGATAAACAATAAAAATACAATAAAAACAAATACTTATGTAAATTTACTCACGATGCCACATCCTCGGTAAACCACTCGTCGGCCCGCGCCCTTGCAAACCCCGTCGGCGATAGCCGCACGCCTCAGCAACGAAATCGCGAAAATGGCGAAGCACCCGGATTACCGCGAGCCTGCAGCAGTGCAGGGGCTGAAACTGGTGGGCAGCACGCCGCAGGAACTCGATGCCTACATCCGCACGCAAATTGCCCGGTTTGCCAAGGTGGTGAAGGCGACGGGGCTGCGGGTGGATTAGTATCGATCTACCGCGCCGCAAACCTGTTAACGATAGCAACGATAGGAAGAATCGCCATGAAAATTTCCTCAAAATTTCTCACAGCCGCAACGCTCGCAACCTTGGCTTGCGCTACCGCATCCGCACAGCAATATCCCTCCAAGCCCGTGCGCATCGTCGTGCCGTTCCCCGCAGGCGGTTCTTTTGACGTCACCGCGCGCATCGTCGCGCAGCGCATGCAGATGGGGCAAAACGTGCTGGTGGAAAACCGCCCCGGCGGCGGTACCGTGATCGGCACGGAATATGTCGCGCGCCAGCCGGGTGACGGCTACACCATCCTGTCGATTGGGCCGAGTTTTACCATGCATCACGCGGTGCGCAGCAAAGTGCCGTTCGACACCGACAAAGATTTCAAGGCCGTGGCGCAGGCGATGGGACTGACGATGGTCGTCGCCGTCAATCCATCGCTGCCGGTCAAAAGCATCAAGGAATATCTCGCGCTCGCCCGCGCGCGGCCGGGCGAAATCAGCTACGGCACCTCCGGCCCCGGCACCAGCCATAACATGCTCGGCGAGGCGTTAAAGCTCGTGCAAAAAGTAAACATCGTGCATACGCCGTATCAGGGCGAAGTTCCAGCCGTGACGGCGGCAGTGGGCGGCCACATCACCGGCGTGCTGGTGAATCTGTTTTCGGTCGCGCCGTTTATGAAGAACGGCAGGCTGCGCGGGCTGGCGGTGACCAGCGTCGAACGCGATGCGCTGGTGCCGGATGTGCCGACCGCGCGCGAAGCCGGCGTGCCTGAAATCGAAGCGATCAACTGGAACGGTTACGTGGTGCATGCCACTACGCCGCCGGCGGTGATCTCGCGGCTGAACGCCGAAATAAATAAGGTATTGACCACGCCCGATGTGCGAGCTGATGCGTTCGCAGGGCATGATCGCGGCGGCGGGTTCCGTTGAACAGTTTGCCGCGCTGCTGAAGTCGGATGGGGCGCGGTATAGCCGGATTGCGCGTGAGGCGAATGTAAGGCTGGATTGATTTGCACAATCTTACATGCAAGCGTTAGAAGGAGGTGATGAATATGGATACGACAGTCAGAACCGCGTTTGCATTTTTCATTTTGGCGGGCGGCGTTACCTATGCTGGCTTGACCGCGGCGCAAGGTTATCCTGTGCGTCCCATACGCATGATCGTGCCATTCTCCCCGGGCGGCGCCACGGATGTCCCTGGGCGCATTGTCGCGCAAAAATTATCTGAATATCTGGGTCAACAAATCGTGGTGGATAACCGCCCTGGTGCGGGCGGCGTAATCGGCACCGAGACGGTAGCCACCGCGCAGCCCGACGGTTACACCATATTGATGACGGCGGCGCCATTCGCAATCAGCGCAGGCATATACCGCAAGTTGCCCTACAATCCGGTGAAAGACTTCACGCCGGTGATGCAGTTTGGTTCCGCACCCAACACGCTGGTCGCACATGCTTCGCTGCCAGCGAAATCGGTGCAGGAGTTGATAACACTCGCAAAGTCGCAGCCGGGCAAGATTGATTGGGCATCGTCAGGTACCGGCGGCGCACAGCACTTGTTTGGCGCGATGTTCGTCTCTATGGCTGGATTGAACATGGTGCATATCCCATACAAAGGCAGTGGCCCCGCCACGGCTGACCTGCTCGGCGGGCAAGTCAAGGTGGGTTTTCCGGGCATTGCGATTTCTCTGCCGCATCACAAGGCGGGGCGTCTGCGCATACTGGGAGTGACCAGCGCCAAGCGCTCGCCACAGGCGCCCGATGTACCGAGCATCGCCGAAGCGGGTGTGGCCGGTTACGATGCGACAACATGGTTGGGCATCGCCGGGCTGAAAGGAATGCCACGGACCATCGTCAATCGCCTGCATACTGAAATCACCAAGGCGGTGCAATCGGCCGAGGTGCGGCAGGGATTTGCAAACGCCGGCACCGACGTGGTTGTGTCCTCTCCCGAAGCCTTCGGCGCATTCGTCGCCAGTGAAGTCGAGAAATGGGGCCGCGTGGTGCGCGAGGCCGGGGTGACGGCGAACTAAATCACAGGGTTTGTTACCGGCATTGTAAGGATACTGACACAGCATGCACTTCCTGACCCAAACGCCGCCGCCGGTTGTTGCGTGGCTCAGCAGGGAAGCTGTGGTAGGTCTTGCCTGCCATCGGGATCAGCCTGGCTTCTTCCGCCGCCGCCGAATCTCCTGAATTACCACCGAGTTATCCAACTGCCCCTCGCCATGCGCGATGCAGCTTTCGACGAGCTTCACGTATTCAGTCGCCAGCGGGAGTTCCTGCCCCACGCGCGCGGCGACTTCGTGCATGAGTTTGAAATCTTTCAGCGATTGGGTGAGCCAGGCGTGCGGGGTGAAGTCGCTTTCGACCATTTTCATGCCGCGCGTGTCCATCGCTCGTGAGTAGACCGCCGAGCCTTTCATCACGTCGAGGAAGGGTGCGAGTTCAAGTCCCATCGATTCTGCGAACGCCAAACCTTCGGCCATCACGGCGCGGTTGAGGCCGCCGACCAGGTTGACGGCGAGTTTGGCGCGGCCGCCGGAGCCTGCGGGGCCGAGATAAAAACTTTGCTTGCACAGGGAGTTGAGTATGGGGGCTGCGGCGTCCATGTCCGCGCGTTGGCCGCCTATCAATGCGACGCCGTTGCCTTTGGCGATCTGGTCGCTGTTGCCGGAGAGCGGGGACTCGACAAAGCGAATGCCGCGTTTTGCCGCGCGCGCGGCCAAGGCTTGGATACGATCCGGGTCGCAAGTGCTGGTGCAAATGATGAGGTGGTCTTTGCCGAGATTCGCGCCGTCGGGTGATTCGACGACGGATTCCACCTGATCGGTGCTGAACACCGCGAGCACGATTTGCTTGCAGCGTTCGCCGACCTCTCGCGCGGAGGCGCATGCGCTGCCGCCGATGCGTGCGAGGTTGCCGCGGCGGTCAGCGGCAATATCGAATCCGGCCACTTGAAAACCGGCTTGCAGCAGGCGCTGCGCGAGTGATGTGCCGATCAGGCCAAGGCCGATGACGCCGACAGGCATGGTTTATTTCCCCAATGACCGTCGTAGCGTGCGCTTTGCGCACGAAACCGCCCGCCCAACGCGTACCTGCAAAGGCTGCCACGCTGTCGTGCGCACAGCGCACGCTACGAGTGTTGCTTGCATATTGTTAAATGTTATAACTATTTGTTTTTAAATGATATTTTATTGAAGATCGATCTTCGCCGCACGCACGATTTCGGCGAAGCGTTTGAGATCGGCTCTGAACAGTTTGTCGAATTCGGTGGGCGCTGCGGCGGCGGGTTCATAGCCAGTGCTAGTGAAGGTTTCGCGCAGTTGTGCGTTGTCGAAGGCCTTGCGCACGGCGGCGTGAAACTGATTGACTAACGCTCCCGGCAATTTGGGCGGGCCGAACATGGCATGCCAGCCGGTGTCGAAATTAAATCCGGGCAGGCCGGCTTCGGCGAGGGTGGGCAAG
>VFLF01000670.1 GCA_009885185.1 Nitrosomonadales bacterium
CAAGGGAAATCTGGCATGGGTCTATCTGCAACGTGGGGAGTTTTTATTGGCGGAAACGACCGCACGCGCGGGATTGAGCTTGCTCGCGCCACCCATTCCAGTGAGCTGGGCGACCACACTGCCGCTGGTAGCGGCGCTTCATCGACGAGGAGAAATCGCCGAGACGGCGGAGCTGCTGGAGAAAACCCTGACCGGATTGCAGCGGCTCGCGCCGTCCGTCGAAGCGGCGATAAAGGCGGTAATTTCCAACAAGAATGCGCAGGATCCAACCTCCAATCACGCGTGCGTCGCTGATGTTTTGACTGTTGCGCAACAACACAATTATCTATAATTGGAATCTAACGCGTTAACAAATGGGTAGTCACAATGATTCTCGTCGTCGGGGCAAGTGGTTTACTCGGTGGAATGATCACACAAGGGCTGCTGGCGCAGGGCAAAAAGGTGCGTATTTTGACGCGCCGAAACCCAATGTCTGCCCACGTCGAAGCGGGTGCAGATTCGGTAGCAGGTGATTTGAAAGATCCAGTATCGCTGGCAACCGCCGTGAAAGGCGTAACGACCGTGATTTCCACCGCGAACGCCGCGCAGCGTTTAGGGGTCGGCGACCTGAATGATACGTTCGAGAGCGTTGATCTCGCGGGGAATCAAAATCTGATTGATGCGGCGGCTGCCGCAGGCGTGAAGCAATTTATATTCACATCCGCCTTCACCGCAGACGCCAACAGCCCGATTGCATTCGTTTCCTACAAAGGTCGCACCGAGCAGGCGCTTGCCAAAAGCGGAATGATTTACACGATCCTCGCGCCGCATATCTTTATGGAAGTTTGGTTTGGCATGGTGATCGGTGCAGCACTGCAACATGGGCAACCTGTGACACTGATTGAGCGCGGCGACCAGCGTCATTCGTTCGTCAGTATGGCCGATGTTGTGTCAGTCGCGTTGGCTTCCGTAGATAACCCGGCGGCGTTTAATCAACGCATCGCCATTGGCGGGGCAGAAGCGGTGTCGTGGACAGAAGTTGTGCGGCGTGTTGGACGAGTCCTCGGTCGTGACTTGGCCATCAGCTATGTGCCTGTCGGCGCGCCGCTACCGATTCCTCCCGCAACCTGGAATTTAATGTACGCAACTGAAATGTACGAAGCGGTTATCCCGATGGACCGCGTGACTGACATGTTCGGGCTGACACTGACACCACTTGAAGCAGTCGCAAAACAGCTATTCGTGCGCGTTCCCCCACCAACTTGAGAAAAAAATGAAAAAACGCTAAGAATCGTTGCGGCCGTTTTGGCCTACGCTTCAACCGCGGCAGCAAGAACAAGACCGGCCAACACTATGGCGTCGGCCTGCAATACG
>VFLF01000250.1 GCA_009885185.1 Nitrosomonadales bacterium
GCATCTGTATCACGAGGCGCAGCGCCTCGTGCAGACCCGCAAGCCGATCGTCGCGGCGGTGCACGGCAGCGCCATCGGCGCGGGCCTGGGGCTGGCGCTGGTGGCGGATTTTCGCGTGACGTGCAAGGAAGCGCGGCTGGCGGCGAATTTTTGCGCGCTGGGCTATCACCCCGGCTTCGGCATGACGGTGACGCTGCCGCGCCTGGTGGGGCATCAGACCGCGAAATGGCTGTTTCTGACTGGGCGCCGCGTGCCGGGTGATGAAGCGGTGGCGATGGGACTGGCCGACCGACTGGTCGATCAGGACAAGGTGCGGCAAGTGGCAACGGACATGGCGTTGGAACTCGCCAAGTCAGGCCCGTTGGCGGTGCAGGCGGCACGCGAGACGCTGACTCGCGATCTGTATGTGGCGTTTTGCGCCGCGACCGAACGCGAGGCTTTCATACAGAATCAATTGCGCGAGACGAATGATTTCAAAGAGGGCGTGAAAGCCGGCTTTGACAGGCGCGAGCCGGTGTTTACCGGGACGTGATTACGCCCCCACCAACCCCAGCACACTCTCCAGCCGCTTGCGGTGCAGCGCCGGCGCGCCAAGGCAGTGAAACAGCGAGCGCGACATTTTGGTGTGCAGGGTGAGGCCGTATTCGCGCACCACGCCGATGCCGGCATGCACCTCGTGGGCGTAGTCGCAGGCGCGCATATAACTTTCGGACGACACCGATTTGGCGACGTGACAGCTTGCTGCGGCATCCATGCCGCTGTCGAGCTTCCATAACGCTTCGTACGTTGTCCAGCGCGCGGCATCGAGGTAGTTGACAAGGTGAATGATGTGATCCTGCACGCGCGCGAAGCGGCCGATGATCTGACCGAACTGCGTGCGGTCGCGCGCGTAGTTGACCGACAGGTCGTAGACCTGCTTGCAGCCGCCGACTTTGTAGGCGCATAACACCGGCGTGGCGGCAAGCAGGACGCGTTGCAGCGTATCCCAAGCATTGGGGATGACATCACTGCCGCTGACAGACACGTTGTCGAACACCACTTCGCCGATACCGGCGAGAAAGCCGTCGAGATTGCGCACGCTCACACCCGCCGCCTTGGCATCGACACGCATGAGGCTGATGACCATGCTGCCTTCAGTGCGCGCCGCCACCAGAAAATCGGTAGCGTGCAAAGCGTCGTGAACAAACACCTTGGCGCCGCTCAACGTAAACCCCTTGCCACTGGGTTTTGCGGTGAGGCGGATGTTTCCCGCCGACCAGCCGTATTGCGCTTCGGTCAGAGCCAGCGCGAAGATGCGTTCGCCGCCGGCGATGCGCGGCAGCCACGCGGTTTTCATGTCGTCGCCGGCGGCCTCAAGCAGTATGCGCGCGCACAGCACCGCCGATGAAAACAACGGGCCGGGCACGGGGCCCGTGCCAAGCTCTTCAAACAGCACGGCCACATCGGTCATGCTGTTGCCGGTGCCACCGTATTGCTCGGGGATCGCCATGCCGGTCCAGCCGAGTTCGGCCATTTGTTTCCAGATGGCGTTCAAGCCGGCCGGGTCACGGTCGAGTTTCAAAAGTGCGTCGCGGCTGCACGCGCCGCGCACGAAATCGCGCGCGGAGTCCTGTATGAGTTGCTGGGTATCGTTGAGTGAGAGGTCCATGAGTTTCCTTAGCGCAGGTTCGCCGCTTTTTCGCGCTCGCGCCCGCCGATGCCGATGCGTCTTGCCATGATGACGCGCTGGATGTCAGTGGTCGCGCCCGGATGCAATGCGGTGATAGCGTCGCGCTGAAAGTATTCGATATTGCCTTTCAACGGCGCCAGGCGCGGGTCTTTGGTCAGCACCAGCGGGCCGGCGATACGCAGCATTTTTTCCGCGATGTCGAGGCCCGACAGCTTGCGGCGCAGGCTGTATTGCGAGCCTTCGTAAGTGCGCGGCTGACCCGAATGCGCCAGCCAGTGATTGCGCAGCGCGAACAGCCGCGTGATCTCCGCTTCGATGTAAAGATTAACGAGTTCGGCGCGCGCGGCGGGTTCATCGGCGATGGCCCAGCCGCCGTCGCCGTCGTTACCATGGCGTTCCTTGCACAGGTTGATAAAGTCGTAAATCACGCGGCGGTCAGCAAGGCGCCCCATGCCGCCGTGCTCGACTTCAAGATGCGTGGTGGCGACTTTCCAGCCGTTGTTCTCGCCGCCGACGAGGTGATCGGCCGGCACGCGCACGTTGTCGAAGAACACGGCGTTCTTCACGCCGGAGCCGCTGCCGCCTTCGCCGCCGGTGGCGAGCAAATCCATCGGCGTCACGGTAATGCCCGGCAGGTTCATCGGAATCATCAGCCACGACAGGTTCTTGTGGCGCTCGCCTTTCGGGTCGGTCACCACTATCGTCCACGAATAATCCGCGCCGTGCGAACTGCCGACATACATTTTTTGACCGTTGACCACGTAGGCGTCGCCATCGCGTATGGCGGTGGTCTTGATGCCCGCAAGATCGGAGCCGGCACCGGGTTCGGTCAATAGCTGCCAGGTACGCACGTCGCCCCTGCAGATCGGCGGCAGAAACCGTTTTTTGTGTTCGGGCGTGCCCCACACCAGTATCGTCGGCGCGGACATGCGGCCGCCGGCGTCGTAATACGGCGGCAAGCCCAGACCGAGGTTCGACATTTCATCGGCAAGGATGGCCACGTTATCGGCCGACAAATCGCCGCCGCCGTACTCCTTGGGCATCGACGGATACAGCCAGCCTTGTCTGCCCAGCGCGCGACCCAGATCGCGGCGCAGTTGGTACTGCTCGAACGTCATGTCACACGGGTCTACCGAGTGTTCGAGATTCGGCGGAATGTTTTTTGCAAAAAACGCACGTACTTCAGCGCGAAACGCGCTTTGTTCGGCGGAGTCTTCAATGGCGAAATTCATGGGTGCCCCCTCTGCAAGCGGTACGATTACTCCGTAGGTATCTTCGCGTCCTGTATCACTTTCGCGAAGCGGTCATGCTCGCTTTTCCAGAACTTGGCGAATTCTTCCGGCGACTTGCTGGTGACGATGCTGACGCCGCTGTCGGCCATGCGCTTTATTACGTCAGCGCTTTTCATGGTTTCATGCGAGACATCGAACAATTTTTTCAATACCGGGGCAGGTGCGCCCTTGGGCACATAGATACCCTGCCACGAGCCGACCACCATGTTCAATCCCTGTTCGCGCATGGTCGGCACGTCGGGCAAGGCGGGGATGCGCTCCGGTGACACTGCCGCCAGCATGCGCACGCGGCCGCTTTTCACGTGCGTCACTGCCGAAGAAAAGGTGACGAACATGACCTGTACTTCGTTGCCCAGCAGCCCGATCATCGCCGGGCCGGCGCCGCCCTTGTAATTGACCTGCTGTGCACTGGTGCCCGTGTTCATCATGAACATCAGCATTTCGAGATTGTTGGCGCTGCTGGGCGCGGGCGAGCCGTAATTGAGTTTGCCCGGATTGGCTTTCATGTAAGCGATCAATTCCTTGACGCTCTTCGCGGGCAATGTCGGATGCACGACGAGACTGCCCGCCACATCGACGAGTTGGGTGACAGCCGTGAGATCGGCGAGCGGCTTCACCGGGAACTTGGTGAAGATGTTGGCGTTGATGGCCATGGTGCCGACGTTGCCGAGCAGAAAGGTGTGCCCGTCGGCGTTGGCCTTGGCCGCGACTTCCACGCCGATATTGCCGGCAGCCCCGGAACGGTTATCAACCACGACTTGCTGCTTCAACAACTCCGACATGCGCGGCTGGATCACTCGCGCAACGAAATCCGATGCACCGCCCGGTGCGAACGGCACTACCATGCGCACCGTGCGGTTGGGATAGTCCTGCGCCGCCGCGATACCGAAGGCACTAAGGAATGTTGCTGTAAGTATTTGTTTAAAAACAATATTTTTCATAACAATGCTCCTCGTGGTTCGATTACCGCAGCGCGAATTTACGCCGCTTGTTTTTCGTCGTCCGGCGTAATCGGCAGCTTCACCGGGCGCTTTAACTTTGCCGACAGATCAATCGCCTTGGTCAGCATCAGGCGATTGTGACCTTCTTTGGCGGTGGCGTGTTGCGTAGACACGCCGAGCGACACGCGGTTCAGCCACGAGTTGGTTTCCTCGCGCATCGGCCCGCGCAGCTCGCCCAGCGCCATGTCGCCCACCGGATAACTGGTGAGAAAATCGACGTGACGGCGTTTGTCCGGCGCATAACCTTCCGCTTGTATTAAGTTAGTCGCGAGCACCATGTCGCGATGGGTGTCGTCGATGGTAAGCACGCCCTCGGTGCCGACTACGCCGACTTCCAGCGAATACACCGCGCCCGGCCACACTTCGGGCAGACCCCATGA
>VFLF01000130.1 GCA_009885185.1 Nitrosomonadales bacterium
AACGGTTTCAAAACGCTCAAGGAAGGCCAGAAAGTGTCGTTTGAAGTTACGCAAGGCCCCAAGGGCAAGCAAGCTTCAAACATTCAGGCGGCCTGATACCGGCCAGCGGGGGACAGGCGCGCCTGCCTACCCGCCGAAATACTACAAGGCGCGGCTCTCGGTGCTAAAACAGGCCGATGTAAGGCTCTTCACCCTCTGCGTTGCAGCGGCGGAGTCCGCGGCTTGCCCTTGATCGTCAGCCGTTTTTCGATCCAATTGCCCGGCGCCGTGAGAATCGGCCTTGCTTGCCGGACGGACATAGTGCTGGAACCCTCCCGCACTCTGCGCGATGATTTCAACGATCGTAACACCCATGCACATGTCGTCGTCGCAGTGGCGCACCTCCACCTTGCACGCCAGTAATTGGCCCTGCCCGGTCTGGCAGTCCAAAGCCAGAATCTGCCCCGGTTTGAACGACGCATTCGATACAATCAACATGCCACTACCACTCACATCCTGCACCAGGCACTTCAGCGTTTGTTGACCGTCACTGATGGTGCCCCGGTATGAAACCGGAAGTCGCATGGAATACCGCAGGTAAGTATCATTCATTGTTCAGCACTGCCTAGGTTACTGGTTACATCCACATTTCTTCAGTGTGGGATTTGGAATGTAGACGCGACCGCGCACGAAAGCTTGAAACTATGTCATGAAAAGCAGTGTAACTATGTGAATTCTATGTAAATTCTTCGCAAAACCCGAAACGACAGAGATACGCCACTCACACCCCCGCGTAGGCCACGGCGCCAACGGAAAACCGGGACATTTATGTAAAATTCAATAAATGCGATAATTACGCCACGCAACATCGGGGAAAGCACAGCTGGTTACGCCGATACGTCCCAGCCTGAACAATCCTCCCGGACGCCCCGGCTGAACGCCACGTCGCACCGACTGTCTTTTTACCGAACTGCCACCTTCCATTATTCTTCAACGGAGACCCAGCACCATGACCGCAAACCTCGACCTATTCAAAATCGCCAAAGAAGAACAAGACGGCGATTTATTCAAACACCTGGACAGCGTTTTCAAGCGCTCCAAAATCCAGCCGCGTGGCATCAGTGATGCGATCATCTGGGAAGGTGGCAGCGATGCGGGCGGCGTAAAACCCGTGGCGCATGCCTTAACCGACACCTTTGCACTGAACGGCACCATCATGGCGCTGGACGTGCTGGGCCTGCCGTTCCTCGGCGTACCGATGATGGCGCAGTTCCGCCACGACACGAAATTGAAGTCGCTGGAGTGGTTCGGCAAGATGGATTACACCTGCCTGAAATGGTCCACTGCGGGCGATTTCATGGTGAATGAAGGCGGCAAAAAAGTCGTCGTCGCCGGTAAATCGGCCAACGCGCCGCTGCGTACCGCCGCCGGCGTGTACTGCAATGTGCGTCCGTATGGCTCGATCACCAACGTGCGCTTCATGCCCGGCCTGCCGTATTCGCAGGACAACAAGAAATTCGCGGTCGATAAAGCCACCGGCAATATTCACTCGCAAATGAACACGCCGGGCATCCGCATGGCCTATGCCGCGCGCCTGTTCCTGAAACTGGTGCATGACACTGGCCACATCGGCCGTATCGCCACCAAGCCGACGCAAGCCAAGGAAGACGCCGTCAACGCAGGCATCATGCGCTGGCTGTTGCAGGGCACGAAGTTCAAGTTAAAGCGCCAGTACGCGGTCGATGCCTACGAAGAGCACAAGGAAAACGTCGATGCCATCGCGGCACTGCTGCCGAAAGACTTCAAGGCCGGCATGGAAAACTGGGGCGGCGATGTGTACGAGCATATCTCCGACACCAACTTCGGCCTGTTACTGCACGACATGATGAATCAGCGCGGCTGCATTGTTTACGCAACTGACTTGGACGGCGACCGCCTGACCGACCTGATGGCCGACGCGCCCGATGTGCTGCGCGCTTGGGGACAACTGGTGCTCGATCACGCCAAGGCCGGCAAGGACATGAAGCAGGTTTGGAAAGACATGGGCTTCACCATGACCAACGGCAAGGACATGACCAGCGTGATGTACCGCATGGAAGGCGCGCCGATTTACGAGCAAACCCTCGGCTCCGCCGACGCCATGCTGATGCGCCTGCTCAACGGCGACGAAACTGTCGGCGGCACCAAAGACCCCTACGATCCGCGCATCCACTTTGTGCTGATTAACGAGGCTTACAAAGCCGCCAACCCCGGCAACAAGCAACTCGCCGACTGGCTCGACGCGCAACTCGCGACCTTCGACAAGATATACTCATCGGGCAAGCGTCCGCGCTACATCGATGGCTACAACCAACTCAAGGCTGCGATCAAGCCGTGGGGCACGAAGTAATTCTCGTCAGTTGATGTTCTCGACAACGCCCGCCTCGCGCGGGCGTTGTCATTTCCGCCCGTGATGATCCTTTTCAACAAACCTTACGGCGTGCTGTGCCAGTTTCGCGCGGTCGCGGGCAGGCTCACGCTGAAGGATTTCATCTCTCAACCGGGCGTACATGCGGCCGGGCGTCTCGACGCGGATAGCGAAGGTTTGCTGATGTTGACAGACGACGGCATCGAGCAGCACCGCATCACCGATCCGCGCCACAAGCTACCCAAAACCTATTACGTACAGGTCGAAGGCGAGCCGGACGACACCGCGCTGGCGCAATTACGCAAAGGGGTCGTGCTGAACGACGGCCTGACGCTGCCTGCCGACGCTATCCGCGTGGAAGCGCCTGCGTGGTTATGGCCCCGTGACCCGCCGGTGCGATTGCGCAAGAACATCCCCACCGCATGGGTGGCTCTGACTCTGCGTGAAGGCAAAAATCGTCAGGTACGGCGCATGACCGCCGCTGTTGGCTATCCCACATTGCGGCTAATTCGTTACCAGATCGGCCCCTGGAGCCTGGAAGGGCTAATGCCAGGCACATCACGCGAATTACTTTAAGTATTTGTTTTAATTAAATAAATTGTAATTTCATCCTGCCTAGGTAGCCACACTCCAAAGCCAGGCCTTTGCTAAGTCAACCGCCTGTAAAGTGGCTCGTTACTGGCATTGACCGAAATAATACGGTCGGTTGCGTAAAGCAGCCATCCCAAACCACCACCCAAGAGGAAGATGAAATGAGCAAACTGTTCGCAACCCTGATCGCCGCTCTTTTTGCCGCTGCGACCGTGACTCCGGTTATCGCGCAAGACAAGAAAGACGCGCCGAAAGCCGAAGCCAAAAAAGTCGACGCGCCGAAGGCTGATGCCAAGAAGGCCGACGACAAGAAGGCTGACAGCAAAGGCAAAGGCGACGAGAAGAAAACCGACGGCAAAGCCAAAGCCGAAGAAAAGAAAGCTGACGGTAAAAAAGGCGAAGGCAAGAAAGCCGATGCCCCGAAAGCCGACGCTCCGAAAGCCGACGCTCCGAAAGCCGATGCCCCCAAAGCCGATGCTCCGAAAGCCGACGCCAAAAAAGCTGACGCTCCGAAAGGCGACAAGAAGTAATAGCGGATTTTCGCTAAAAAGGCAGGGTCGAGAGACCCTGCCTTTTTTATTGCCCATGCCCCGCACGGGTTAAAATAGCGCCGTGAACTCCCCTGCAAAACCCAAACGCGTCGTCGTCGGTATGTCCGGCGGCGTGGATTCGTCGGTCGCCGCCCTGCTGCTGAAACAGCAGGGCTACGAGGTGACGGGCCTGTTCATGAAAAACTGGGAAGACGACGACACCGAAGATTATTGCTCGTCGCGGCAGGATTTGATCGATGCGGTGTCGGTGGCCGACAAGATCGGCATCGACATCGAACAGGTGAATTTTTCCGCCGAATACAAGGAGCGCGTGTTCAGCGAATTTCTCACCGAATACAAAGCCGGGCGCACGCCGAATCCGGATGTGATGTGCAACGCCGAAATCAAATTCAAGGCCTTTCTCGATCACGCCATGGCGCTGGGCGCGGACGGGATCGCCACCGGACATTACGCACAAGTGCGCGAGACAGACGGCCTCTATCAACTGCTGCGCGCCGACGACGGCAGCAAGGATCAGAGTTATTTTCTCTATCGCCTGAACCAACGGCAGTTGTCGAAAACGCTGTTTCCGCTGGGCCAGATCAACAAAACCGAGGTGCGCGAGATCGCGCGCCGCGAGGGGCTGGCCACACACGACAAAAAAGACTCCACCGGCATCTGCTTTGTCGGCGAGCGCCCGTTCCGTGAATTCTTGAATCGTTATATCCCCGCTAACCCCGGCGACATTTGCACACCCGACGGCGCGCGCGTGGGCAAGCACAATGGACTGATGTTTTATACGCT
>VFLF01000947.1 GCA_009885185.1 Nitrosomonadales bacterium
GCTATTCAAGCCGTCCATAGGTCGATGTTGCGAACCGCCGACTCGGGCACCGGTTTGCCGTTTGCGATGTCGCCGAATTGCAGACTACCGCCGAGACGTAGGACCCGCCATAACTCGCCGAAAACCAGCTTCTTGTCTGCACACAGGTTGATGACACCGTTGCTGATAACGACGTCCGCCCAACCGTCCTCTATGGGCATCTCCTCGAGGATCCCTTCACGAAACTCGACATGCGCGAACTCCATGAGCCTCGCAGTCTCACGGGATTTCTCAAGCATTTCAGGGAGCATGTCTATTCCGATCACCCGGCCCTCCGAACCAACGGCATGTGCCGCGATAAAAGAGTCGAATCCTCCGCCGGATCCTGCATCAACCACCTTATCGCCTCGCATAAGCGTGCGGAGCAAAAACGGGTTTGCAACACCAGCGAACGATTCAACAGCTACATCCGGCATTGCCCCCACCAAGGCTTGGTCATATCCAAGGCGCTGCGCGAGCGGCCTCCCGGTATGAAAGTGATAGTCGCCGTGCGGATTGCATGCTACGTCACGGTACTTGCTTTTGACTTCTTCTCGCAAGGCGCTCGGGTCCACTGCTAATGCCTCTATTCTCACAGGGCTCCTCCTCAGAAAATAATTTACGCAATGTGTGCGCCAACACGTGCAGGCCGTAGCGCACCGCAGCCACGAGGGTGCTGGCAAGTATGTCCATTATGCCCGTACGTCAGTCCCACAAGGTAGCGAGTTTGTGATGGAGGAGTAAGCGACTTAGTTCTACCGAAAACAAGTGCACCCCGAATCGCCTGGCAGGGCCGACACGCGCTCTTCGGTAGGTGGTCGAAATTCGATCTATAGCTACCATTTAGGACGCACTCAGAGCTACCAAAAAGACCCCGCCGAAGCGGGGCCTGAGGAAATGCTAATACAAGTTATGCGGCTTTCGGTTGCTTGTTAACGTCGGGAACCTATTTGCGTCCCTCGCTAGAGAAAGACTGTGCGATCTGCATTTGCACACATCTCGGCTTGGATCTTCGGGTTAATATAATTGCCACCCAAGGCTTTGGTGAGTTCTTCGCCGACCCCACGGGCCGTGCAGCAGAGGCCTCAGGCATATACCTTTATGTCATTTTCCTTAGCATATTGGATCAAATCAATCAACGGTGGCAATCCGACGCCTTGAATATTCTTTGCAATCGTCGGGTTTAGCATCACAACCGAATCGCCCAACAGCGAGATCGAAACATCATGGCCCGCCTCTTTTGAACCCTTCGCGTGCAAGAACACAAGCGTTGCTTTTGTTGGATCCTCCGCACCACTGGTACCAGTAACATGAAATTTCATCGTCCCTACCTCCGAAGTAAATGACACGCATTGAAAAATCGATATTCCCCGACCCCGAGCGCATTGCTACTGCACCGAGCGTCCTACCCTATTGCGCCCGATACTTTATTCTCGTCGAAGGGCCACGACAAGTGCAGGCTGATAATCAGGCTATTTAACAGACATCACCTGCAAATTGATACGTAACAGCGACCGGCAGCAGTTGGCCGACAGGCGCCGGCTTTTTGCGGGTTCGAATTCTATCCGCTACAGACATTCAAACTTACGGATAGCGGACCTTCAGCTGCCGCCTTTTCTGGCGCGAAACTAGAAAACCATCGGGGTTACTCAGCCGTCGTCGGGTCTATCACTGTTCTGACTTCCGACACCTTGTTCGCTGGAAAACCACCTTGGCGAGCATGTTCCCGAACGAGAGCTTCATTCGGGGCAATGTATATGCAATAGATTTTATCGTCAGTCACGTAGCTCTCGATCCATTGAATGGTTGACCCCAATTCGCGCAATACACCACAGGACTTGGCGGATATCCCTTGAAGTTCGGCGGCAGTCAGTTTTCCTGCACCTGGAAGCTCACGCTCGATTACATACTTTGGCATGGTTATCTCCTTCTATAGGTTGCGGTGGAGTTTTCTGTAAGCCGTTGCAACCAAAGCGGCTCGTAGCACCCAACGTTCTGGCGATCGGCGCACCGGGTTACGCCGAAGTATAACGGGGCTGAGGGTAGGCGCTATGCGCGCACAGGCAGTCATCCATTATCCACGTTACGCCAACTACAGGATCAGCGCAACAGGCGGTTTTATGACGGGACGAGACAAAATTTAAATGTAACGGTCAATGACCGCAATTGGCCGGGGGCGGAAGTACCTCCAGCC
>VFLF01000572.1 GCA_009885185.1 Nitrosomonadales bacterium
AAGGGCGAAGCCACTAAGGCCGAAGCCATGAAAGCAGAAGCAGCCAGGGCCGCGACAGCCAGAGCAGAAGCCACGAGGGCCGATGCGGCGAAAGCGGATTCAGCTCGAGTCGAAGCTGCTAAAGCCGAGGCCATGAAAGCAGAAGCAGCCAAGGTTGCGGCTGCTAGAGCCGAAGCAGCGAGGGCTGATGCGGCGAAAGCGGACGCTGCCAAGGGTGAAGCCGCTAAGGCCGAAGCCATGAAAGCAGAAGCAGCCAAGGCTGCGACAGCCAGAGCCGACGCAGCGAGGGCCGAAGCGGCGAAAGCGGACTCAGCTCGAGTCGAAGCTGCTAAAGCCGAAGCCATGAAAGCCGAAGCAGCCAAGGCTGCGACTGCTAGAGCCGAAGCAGCGAGGGCTGATGCGGCGAAAGCGGATTCAGTTCGAGTCGAAGCTGCTAAAGCCGAAAACGTGAAAGCCGAGGCCGCCAAGGCCGCGGCAGCCAGAGCCGACGCAGCGAGGGCCGAAGCAGCGAGGGCCGATGCGGCGAAAGCAAATTCAGCTAGAGCTGAGGCTGCTAAAGCCGAAGCCGTGAAAGCCGAGGCCGCCAAGGCTGCAACAGCCAGAGCCGAAGCCGCGAGGGCCGATGCAGCGAAAGCGGATGCTGCCAAAGCCGATGACGCAAAGGCTGCGGCAGCCAAAGCCGAAGCGGCTAAAGCTGCTGCGCCGCCAGCCAAGGGGCGCGCCGCACAGCCGGAGCCCGAAGCTACGGACGATGAGGAAAGAAAGAAAAAATCAGGTGAAGGCTCGCGGAACCGCTAGCACACACGCACGCGTGAATGCGGTCATCACATCCTACGCGCCGAATGTACGTTAGCGCACAGCACGTATTCTGGCATTGCGGATAATTCAGCTGTGCATCAGGGTCGGCCTCTCGCGTTGGCGGGAGACCTGATTTGAACACCGGCCATCGACTCAACCTTGGAGTATCCACACATGAAACAAATTTTCGACATCAAACGTAAATCACTGGCACGCTGCGTTGCGGCGATCCTGTTGGGGAGCGCATCATGCTTCACCGTCAGTAGCGCCCAAAGCACCGACCCCATCTTGCGAACGTCCACTGGCGTGAGCTATGTATCGGGAGGTGTCGGTCTGGACTCCATTGCCCGGCTCGATGCGCTCGCCAGCCAATTTAATCTCAAGCTCGTATTCGCGCTGAACACAGGCGTTTATCTAAGTGACGTCAAGGTCACCATTGCCGACTCGCGCGGCAAAACGCTGCTGGATGCCCAGTCACAAGGCCCGTGGCTCATGGCCGCGTTACCGGCCGGCAATTACCAAATCGCCGCTACTGTTGCTGGTGTGACCGAACGACGCAACGTCACCGTCGCCGGAGCAAGACTCAATACAGTCGATTTCCGCTGGGTATCGGAATAACGGCATAACGCGGTAGGTATACTGCGTTGCTTCTTTGGTTCCCTCCCCTTCAAGGGCAAGGGCACACTTGAAGCGAAGCAGAGGGTTAGGGAGGGGATGGGAGCCATCGCCGCACCCCACCCCCATAACCTGCCTTCCCCCTGAAGGGGAAGGAGTTTCAGTGGCATCGCGATTGCTGCCTTTATTAACACAGTGCAAGTAGCTGGCGCCGCAAACACTTTGCTGTGGCCACGCACAGCCCGTATCAAATACCGGCTATGGGCGTTGTGGGCGCCGGCATCCCGGCCTGTTGACGCAATAGCTCCTTGCGCTTCATCTCCATGTATTGGTTCCGCTCCAACTCATGCAGTTGGCGGGGATAACGCTCGATGGCGGTAAACCAGTCATTCAAGCTTTTGTCCATCCGTGTCTGTAACGGTGCAGACAAGGCGCCCAGAAACGATTCAATCGCCAGGTAGTAGCGCATGGTGTTGCGTTCCACCAGGCCGCGCATACCGCCGATATAGACCGGCTGCCCATCGGCGTGTTTACCGGCAGCGGTGAATCCCACCTTGTTGGCACCGATGGTTCCCAAGTATGTCTGCATGGCAATCCGTCCCACGACGCCATAGGCATAGGCATACGAAAGGTGGATGAACGTTTGCCCGCTTTCCAGCGATACCGCTTCGAGCACGATGCGGTAATCGCGCGTGCTGAGCGGCCCTTCATCTGCGTGCAGATTGACTTGCAGGTAGTGTGCGGTTTGCACAGCAACACGCCAGGAAAAGTTGACGCGGTAAGCGTCATCCAGCCGCTGATCGAACTTCTTGCCGATACTGACGTTAAGCATTTTGCCTTCGTTCACCGCCCGGCAATATTTGGTGTTCAGGTGCAGAATCATAATGTCGCACCAGTTACCCGCACTGTTCAGCGCAGCACCGACCTTCGCAAACGGGTAGTCAACCAGCGCGTAAATTTCGCCCGCCACGCCACCCGCTGTTTCACTGGAGTCCAGGGTGAGCGGACTTTTGAATGAATTGTTGTTGAGCCGACTCTGTAACGCACCGTATTTGGCACGCAGAGTGTCGGCCGAATCGGCGTTGCCATGGGCGGTGTATGCAGTCAGCAGCCCGGCACAGAGCGCCAGGGCGAACACGCGCACCACTGCCCAAGGATGCAATCGCGCTGGCAGCCTGCATTGCTCTGTTGGGGTGATCATAAGCATCCAGTGATTACAGCGCGCGCTGCCACAAGCGCGCCGCCATTTCTTTCAAGCGCATGCCGATGGAACGCTGGCGCCATTGTTCGAGCGTGATGAGGTTGGAGGAAGCCAAGTCCTTGTCAAACATCGCCTGCATCTGCGCGCCGAATTCCTGCCCCAGAATGACGGCGTTAACCTCGTCGTTGTGCAAAAAACTGCGCCAGTCGAGGTTGGTCGAGCCGATGGTGGACCACACACCGTCGATCAATGCGGTTTTGGCGTGCAGCAACGCATCGCGGCGCTCGTAAATTTTTACGCCGGCGCTAAGCAACTCATTGTAGAACGAACGTCCCACGTGGAACACCATCCACGAATCGCTATGGCTCGGCAAAAGGAGTTTTACATCAACCCGGCGTTGCGCGGCATCCTTCAATGCGGCGAGCAATTGCGGATCGGGCACAAAATAGGCGTTGGTGAGATACACCGCGGTTTCGGCGCTGTTGATGGCCGAAATCAGCGTCGCGTATATCAGCGTGTAAGGCTCATCCGGCGAACTGCTAATGGCGCGCACCACGTCCTTGCCCTTGTTGCTTAGCTGCGGCAAATAATTGCGTGGCGCGAGCGTCTCACCTTTTTGCTTCGCCCACGTCGCGAGAAACAATTTCTGAAACTCGGCTACAACAGGTCCGTCCACCTTCATATGCGTATCGCGCCACGGCGCTTGTTTCTCAGGACGCGCGCTGGTGCTCTGCGAGAAAGAACCGCCGGAATAAACGCTACTGATGTTGATCCCGCCGAGGAATGCGGTCTGACCATCGACGATCAACAGCTTGCGGTGGTCGCGCTGGTTGACGTTCCAGCCCTTCTTGGCTTTTAACGGATTGACGGGATTGAATTCAAGCACCTTAATGCCGCTGTCGGCAAGGCGTTTGAAGAACGCCTTGGGCACGCTGATCGAACCCACGCTGTCATAGATCAGGTTGACCTGCACCCCTTGCGACTGCTTCTCGATGAGCGCGTCCGCGAATCGGTTTCCCACTTCATCGTCTTCGATAATGTAGGTTTCCATATTGATATGATCTTTTGCATTGCGGATGGCGGCAAACATGGCCGCATAGGTCGCCGCACCGTCCTGCAGTACCACCACGTGGTTGCCCACCATCAACGGACTGCCGGTGATGGCCTCTGCCAGCGCCAGATGCCGGTCAAAAATACCTGTCTCTTTACCGCCGCTTTTGAGCCGCTCAAGAACCGCTTTGCTTTGCTGCGCCGTTAGCGGGCCGCGCGCGCCCTCCATTTGCACCGGTCGATTCGGACGCATTCCCATGTCGGGAACGATGGTCGGCAGCGAACTGCATCCCGCGACGGCGGCAAGCAACCCTACCGTCAGGTATTTCGCGATCCTGCTACGGAAATCGGTGGAAGCGATGATTTACATCCTTCCCAAATCCTGCATCGCCTCGATCACCAATCCGGTGCCAATCGCGATCAGCAGGATGTCACCGGCCACGCGAACGTAACGATGCCCTGAAGGCGGCTGGCCGAATTGCACGACCAGTACCGGCGGCACCTCGTAATACATCACGTCGCGCGGTAGCGGCCGTCCTACGGCCCATTTTTTAGCCTGTCCGGGCGGCATGCAGCCGTTATTTTTCTTGGCTAACCCCGGAGGGCAGCGACCGGCGCGAAACTGCTCGCGGTAGTAGTCATTGGCGTAGGTCCGGTGCCGGTCCTCGAAATGCGCGTTTTTTCGGCCTTCGGGCGCATCCCGGCGCTCGCCTTTGTTGCCCGCGTTACCTTTGTTACCTTGGTTACCTTGGTTACCTTGGTTACCCTTGCCGCCTTGGTGATTACCTTTTTCGCCCTTGTCACCGCCGGCCCATGACGGTTTATCCGCAATGGCAGGACTGCCCGCCAGCATGCCGGCGAACAGCACGACCACCGCACCGTGGGTAAAAGTCATCGTTGATTTGAAGAATGTTTTCATCATTGATATCGATTTGAAATGGAGAACCCGCACGCCGAATGCCTCAGGGCTGTTTGTGCCAGAGATGCCAGTTGCTGTTACGGTCCAGAAATTCCTTCAGTTGACGCGCGGCTGCTTCTTTGGATACGCCATAGCGCACCTGCGTTCTGGCGGCTTGTTGATCTTGCCTGCCTCGCATCTCACGTCGTGCGTCAAGGGTGAACTTGCCCCACTGTTCATTCACCCTGCCGCCGAGCGCTCGCAAAGTTCCCTGCAAACGATCTCCGTTCATGTCGATCTCCTGATAGTGACGCATTGACTGTGATTGGCACGATAAATACGCAGCGAAAGCCGCCGCCGTGAGCTACCCAAACCACCGGCGTTTCGCCGCTCATCCAGCGGCACGGCAATGGTCTTCTCACGGACACGCAGGGTCTGTGCGATACCGTACGTTGCCGGCACGTAGCGCCGCTGTGGTGTGGACACGAGTGTCCGCCCTTCGCGCCATCACCATCCGGCTTTACGCCAATAAATCAGAGGCTTATCGCTTTGGCGCCGGGGCGGGCGCATGCGACCGTTTTTTGCGCTCGCGTACAGAGCGCCAGGCTCAATCCGTTCAAGCTGAACGGCGGAACGCAACAACGGGCCGATAAGGCCTACCGCGCACTAATTCCAATGTGGCGTGCAGCGTAAGTGCTGCAGCGCACAGAACCGATTGAGCAACCGGCCCATAGTGATGACGTCCCAAGCGCGCGCTTAACGCTTGGTCTTTTTCTCCAACCGTTTCTATATAAGGAGTTCGTCATGATTTCCTGGGCCATTACGTTTCTTGTCATCGCGTTGATTGCAGCCGTTCTGGGGTTCAGCGGCATTGCCGGCACTGCCGTCAATATCGCCTGGATATTGGTCGTGGTCGGCGTCGTTCTCGCTCTCGTTTTTGGTGTGATGGGCCGCCGCCCGCCCGGTTGACCCCCTGCGTTTCTCGCAGCGGTCGATTGATGTGAATTTAAATATACGTAAGGAAATGCAAATGAAAACAATGAAATCGGTTTTGGTAGTACCCGTCGCTATCGCCCTGGCGCTGGCCGGTTGCGCCGCGCCAGTCCAACAACCGTATTACGGTTCCAGCCCGGCGCCCGCGCCAAGTTATCCGGGCCAGTATCAGAGTTATCAAACGGGCACGGTGGACAGAATAGAAGTTATAAATCGAAGCGGCGGCACTAACGCTGCCGGCACCATCATCGGCGGCATTATCGGCGGCTTGATCGGCAGCCAAATTGGTAGCGGCTCCGGTCGCACGGCGGCAACGGTCGTTGGCGCCGTGGGTGGCGCCGTGGCGGGCAATGTGATCGAAGGCCGGCGGCGCGCGGATCACGAGACTTTTCGTGTCACCGTGCGTCTGGACAACGGCTCGATACAAACGATGATGCAAGACAACATCAACGATTTACAGACGGGTGATCGGGTACGGTTGGACGGCAATGTGATCTCACGCATGTAGCCTGTAGTCACGTTCGCCAATCCGGAAGAGGACACACCGCACCGGCATGCCGGTGCGGTGAGTTTAGTATCATAAGTATTTGTTTTTAAACGTTTTTATTTTAATGCGGGGCGCCAGCGTTACTCCCGGGGCAAGGCTACATCGCTTCCATGCGCATGCAGCGAGCCCTGTGACCACGGCGAGCGGGATTCTCGGTGCCGCAATTCTTATGTGCTATACCGTACAGATACCCGCTGTAAGAACCGGTATTAGATCAAACGATGTTTTGCGCAGCTCACCTTTCAGCCAACGGGATCCCAATACCGTATTCACATTCAGGGCAGCGAGGACGTTCATGACCTACCCCCATCGGCAGTCTTCTCCCTCCGCGCAAAGACGCCACCATGGCAGACGGTAAATCTTCCGCGATGGTCAATCGCAATATAGTGGCCGTGATTGCCGCAGGAATATTGCTGGTTGCGATAGTAGGGGCACTGTTGTTCTGGACTTACGCGCAAATCAAGACTGCGTCCACGACACGCCAGCACATCCACGAATTAACCACCCGCGCCGATGCGTTGCTGGATCAATTGATTGTGGCCGAGACCTCTCAGCGCGGCTTTCTGCTCACCGCGGATGAATCCTATCTGCAACCGTATCTGGCGGCGCGCGATCAAATTCCCGTCAATCTGAAGGCATTGCGCGAACGAACAGGAAACAGTGTTTCCCTAAAACACCTTGACGCCATGGCGCCTTTGCTGGATGCCAGGTTAGCGCATATGGCTGAAGTCATTGCGTTGCGCCGCCAACACGAATTGACTACCGTACAAGCGGATGCCTTCATCGGTCGGGGCAGGCAACTGACGGATTCGATTCGCGCCGAAACCAGCGCCTTCACCAAGATAGAAAATGCCCGGCTGGCGCAGCACGAAACGGTGTTCCAATTGAACCTCGGCCGCCTGTTCTCGCTGATCATTGCCACCACCTTGTTTTCGTTGCTGTTTTCGCTCTTTTTCGCCTACGCTGCGTATCGGGGCTCACGGCATCGGGTCAACGAACTGCTTCATGCCGAAACGCAGCAATTGCTGGATACACAAACCGAGACCAATAAACAACTGCAGCGCATCAATCTTAGCCTGCATGTGAGCGAGGAACGGCTCGCGGTGACGCTTAACTCCATCGGCGACGCGGTGATTGCCACTGATGCCGATGGGCGTGTCACGCTGATGAATCCGCAGGCGGAACAACTCACCGGCTGGTCGCGCTTGGAAGCCGCCAACAGCCAAGTGGAGGAGATTTTTCATATCGTTAACCGGGACAGTGGAGAACCCTCCTCCATGCCGGTCAGGGAATCCCTGATACGTGGCACGGCACGGGAAATGACCAACCACACGCTGCTGATCGCGCGCGATGGCAGCACCTGCGAAATCGCCGACAGTTGCGCGCCGATACGCGACCGCAATGGGATGGTGGTCGGTGCAGTGCTGGTGTTCCGCGACGTAACCGAGCGCGAGCGCCTCTACCAGATGCTGACGGAACGCGGCGTCATCGTAGAGAAAGAGCGTTCCGCGGCAAACAAAGCCAATCTCGCGAAATCCGAATTTCTGTCCAGCATGAGCCATGAGTTGCGCACGCCGCTGAGTGCGATCCTCGGTTTTGCGCAACTCATGGATTCCGCCTCGCCGCAGCCCACGGCGTCACAAAAGCGCAGCATCGAACAAATCCTCAAGGCCGGGTGGTACCTGCTGGATCTGATTAACGAGATTCTCGATCTGGCGCTGATTGAATCCGGCAAGCTGTCGCTGTCGATGGAGCCGATGTCGCTGGTCGAGGTCATGCGCGAATGCCATACCATGATCGAACCGCAGGCGCAAAAGCGCGGCATTCACATGTACTTTCCGTCGTTCGAAGGCGAATGCCACGTGTATGTCCATGCCGACCGCACGCGGGTAAAGCAAATTCTTATCAACCTGCTGTCCAACGCCATCAAATACAACCACAAGGGCGGAACCGTGACCGTGG
>VFLF01000622.1 GCA_009885185.1 Nitrosomonadales bacterium
AATGAAGAGCTGGAGACCTCAAAAGAAGAACTGCAGTCGCTGAATGAAGAGACGGTTACAGTCAACGCCGAACTGAATGCCCGGATCGAGCAGTTGAGCCGCGTGCAGAACGACATGAAGAACCTGCTCGACAATGTCAACGTGGGCACGCTGTTCCTCGATGGGCATCTGCTCATCCGCTGCTACACGCGCGAAGCGCTGAGCCTCTATCGCCTGATTGCCTCCGACGTTGGCCGCCCGCTGGGCGACATCACGTCGAATATCGAGGGCGCGAACCTGCAAGCCGAAACGCAGACCGTGCTCGATACGCTGATCCCCTGCGAGCGTGAAGTGCGCACCCGCAACGACACGTGGTTTCTGGCGCGCATTTACCCCTACCGCACACTGGAAAACGTCATTGACGGTGTGGTGCTGACGTTCACCGACGTGACCGATCTGAAGCGCGCCGCCGAAGCCGTTAAACGCAGCGAAGCTCAAATGGCGGCGGCACAGATATTGGCCGAAGGCATCGTCGACACGGTCAGCGAGCCGCTGATCGTACTGGATGGCAGATTGCAGGTGGTTTCGGCCAGCCGTTCGTTCTACGCACATTTTCGCGTGATCGCGGAACAAACGGTGGGCCGCAAAATCTATGAGCTGGGCAACGGGCAGTGGGACATCCCGGCCCTGCGCGAACTGCTCGAGAACATTTTGCCGCGCGATCAGACGCTCGATGGCTATGAGGTGCAACACGACTTTCCCGGACTCGGCCCGCGCCGCATGGTGCTCAATGCGCGCCGCATTGTTACCGCGGCAGGGGATACCGAACTGATTCTGCTTGCGATAGCGACGCTGGAAGCACTGAAGGCGTCATGAACCCGTCCGACGAAAAAAAGCCTTTCGATCCGCAAATGCGCGCGGCGGCCGAGGCGCAACTCGCAAAAGCCGGATCGGCAACGAACTCTACACGCCCAAGCGGCGACCTGCTGCATGAGTTGCAGGTGCATCAGATCGAGCTGGAGATGCAAAACGAGGCCTTGCGGCAGGCGCAGATTGCGCTTGGGGAATCGCGTGACCGCTACGTGGATCTGTATGAGTTCGCACCGACCGGCTATCTCACCCTTACCCCCGACGGCATGATTGCGGAAATCAACCTCACCGGCACGCGGATGCTGGGCGTGGAACGCAAGACGCTGTTGCGCCGGCGCTTTGCTTCTTTCGTGATTGCGGAAGACCAGAATCGCTGGACACAACATTTCGTAAACTTGAAAAGAACCGGCGTGCAAGGCAGTCTGGAACTCGCCTTGCAACGTGGCGACGGCGTGATTTTTCATGGGCAGCTCGACTGCAATCTGCACGACACCGGCGGCGGCGCTGCGACAGTACGCCTCGTCCTCAGCGATATTACTTCGCGCAAGCAGGCGGAAGCCGCGCGCGAACGTCTGGGTCAATTGCTGTCGGACAAGAACATCGAGCTCGAGCGCGCCACGGCGGCGGCGGAAAAATCCAGTCTCGCCAAATCAGATTTCCTCTCCAGCATGAGCCATGAGTTGCGCACACCGCTCAATGCGATCCTCGGATTTACCCAACTGCTGGACACCGGCGTGTCGCCGACGACACCCGCCCAGAAGCGCGGCATCGAGCAGATACTCAAGGCCGGGTGGTACCTGCTGGAACTCATTAACGAAATTCTCGATCTCGCGCTGATTGAGTCCGGCAAGCTGTCACTGTCGATGGAGCCGATGACGCTGTCCGCAGTGATGCAGGAATGCGAGGCCCTGATAGAGCCGCTGGCGGCAAAGCGCGCCATCCGCATAACCTTTCCCATGCTCGAACACTCCTACTTTGTCGAAGGCGACCGCGTTCGGGTAAAGCAGTTGCTCATCAACCTGCTGACCAACGCGATCAAATACAACAAGCCGGATGGAACGGTCACCGTAGACTTCAAACTGAGCACACCGGGGCGCATACGCCTTTGTGTCGAGGACACCGGCGACGGCTTGTCTGAGGAAAAACTCGCCCATCTGTTTCAGCCGTTTAACCGGCTCGGGCAAGAGACAGGCCCCGAGGAAGGCACCGGCATCGGCCTGACCGTATGCAAGCGGCTGATTGAATTGATGGGCGGCGCGATCGGCGCGGAAAGCACGGTGGGCAAGGGCAGCGTGTTCTGGATTGAACTGAATCTGACGGCGGAACCAAAACCTGTTTTCGATCCAGCCAAACCCAGCGCAGCCACGCCCGCACCATTGCCGGACGGCGCGCCAATGCACACGCTGCTCTATGTTGAGGACAACCCGGCCAATCGGATGCTGGTCGAGGAACTTATCAAGCGCCGTTCCGACATTCGATTACTCACCGCACAGGATGGCGTCACCGGCGTCGAGATGGCGCGCACCTGCCAACCCGACATTATCCTGCTGGACATCAACCTGCCCGGCATCAGCGGGCTGCAGGTGCTGGAAATCCTCGCCGCGACGCCAGCAACGGCACACGTCCCGGTGGTAGCGCTGAGCGCCAACGCCATGCCGAGCGATATCGAGAATGGTCTGGCCGCAGGATTCTTCCGTTACCTCACCAAACCGATCAAGATCAACGAGTTTATGGATATGCTGGACGTGGCGCTGAAATTTGCGCAAACAGGCGTGAAGGCTACGACCGCCGGCGCAGCAAAATAGCACTAGGATGGATTTTGGGGATGGCGTGGTTGTGCAGGTCGATGTTCATGGGGCGACGAATCCTAAAAATTGGGACGTTTTAACAAGCGCTGCCCGATGGACACGGAGTAGGAAGTCGGCACATGACAACTCCAGTCCAGCGTGTGCTGCCGCTCGCAGATGCGCCAGCCATCCGGCGTGCGGCGCAAGCGGTCAAGGTAGCGCAGGCTGCGCATGGTGACCTGCTCCTTGGCATCGGGTGATGCGCCCGGCAGCACCAGAAACGCAATCGCATTGGTTTCCGTCTCGGCGACATCGCCTTCGAGCAGGTTGTAATTCAGATTGCCCATGAAGTGCGTGGTGATCTTCCATGCGCCGGATTGGTGATTCCTGAACACCGTGAATCCTTCCATTACCGCATCAATGCCCACCGCCAGCGGACGGTCGTCGAACTTGGCGCGCACATCTTCGGTAAAACACCGGCGCACCTGATCCTGATTGCCCTGATCGAGCCCCTGATAGTAACGGGACAACACGTCGTGTATGGCGGCGCGGTCGAGCAGCGTTTGAAGGTCTTTGGGGGTGTGTGCCATGCGGGTTTCTCCGTAACAAGTCATGAATGGGCGGGCCGGGGAAGTATTGTATTTTACGTTCAAAACACATGGGCTTGACGCGCGGCTCCGCGCAATCGCACAATGCCTTACACAACAACTACCCTGTCATTCCCGCGAAGCACGCCCATGCCTATCAAACTGATAACCGCACTCCACACATTAGCCGGCGCCGCTATTGCCATCATCACCCCCCACGCCGCCGCGCAGGATTATCCCAACAAGGTCGTGCGCCTGATCGTGCCCTATCTGCCCGGCGGCTCTACCGATATCGTGGCGCGCATCCTGTCGGCGCGGTTGACCGAATCGTTCAAGCAGCAGGTGATCGTTGACAACCGCGGCGGCGGCGCCTCCATCACCGGCACCGAGGCCGTGGCACGCGCGGCGCCCGACGGCTATACCCTGCTGCTGGGCAATATCGCACTGGGCGCCAATCCCAGCCTGTTTCGCAAGCTGCCTTACGATGCCGAACGCGACCTGACACCCGTGGCGCTGGTCGCCATCATGCCGACCGTGCTGGTCGCGCACCCGTCTCTGCCCGTGCGCAACGTGAAGGATTTGATCGCCTTCGCCAAACAGCGTCCCGGCGCGCTCAACTACGGCTCGGCGGGCAACGGCAGCGTCAATCACTTGACGATGGAAGTGTTCCGCTGGATGGCCGGCATCGAGGTGGTGCATGTGCCCTACAAGGGCGGCGCGCCGGCGTTCACCGATGTCATCGGCGGCCAGCTTCCGCTGATGTTTCCCACCATCGTGATGTCCAACCACCACATCAAAACCGGCCGCCTCACGCCGCTGGGCATCAGCAGCGCCAAGCGTTCCAGCGTGCTGCCGAACATTCCCACCGTCGCCGAGAGCGGACTGCCCGGCTTTGATGTCAACGAGTGGCAAATGCTGATGGCGCCCGCGCGCACGCCGCCGGGGATTATCGAGCGCGTGCATGCCGAGCTGGTCAAGGCGCTACAAGTGCCCGAAGCGCGTGAACGCATAGTCGCGCTGGGCGCGGAGCCCATCGGCGCGCCGCCCAAGGAAGCCGCCGCGTTCTTGAAGAATGAAATGGCGCGCTGGGCGCGCGTGTCGAAGGAAGCGAAGATTCCGCTGGTGGATTAACTCAAAAAGGCATTTCAGCCACAGAGAACACAGAGTTCACCGAGGAAAAGCACCCCGAAACTCTCCGCGCCCTCTGTGTTCTCTGTGTTCTCTGTGGCAAATTGTTTTTTCCAAAACAATTAGATCGGCGCGCGCCGCTCACTCCACCTTAATCCCCGCCGCCTTCACCACCTTCGGCCACATCGCCAGTTCCGCGCGGATCAGCGCGGCGAAATCTTCCGGCTTGCTGGCGATGGCATCAACGCCTTCGTTGGCGAACACTTTTTTGACTTCTGCCGACTGCAGCGCGCGCGCCACCTCGGCGTGAATTTTTGCGATCACCGCCGGCGGCGTTTTGGCTGGCGCGAACATGCCGTTCCATGGCCCGTGGTCGTAACCCGGCACGCCGGATTCAGCAAACGTGGGTATCTCCGGCGCGGCGGGCGTGCGCGCCGCCGTGGTCACCGCCAGCGCGCGCAGCCGGCCACTGCGCACATGCGGCAGCACGCCGACGGTGGTGCCGATGTTTAACTGCACCTGCCCGCCGATGGCCGCCGTTACCGCCGGGCCGCCGCCGGTGTACGGCACATGCACAAGGTCGATGCCGGTCATGGTTTTCAGCAGCTCCATCGACATATGCGTGCCGCTCGCCAGTCCCGCCGAGGCGTAGTTGATCGTGCCGGGCTTGGCCTTGGCCAGCGCCAGCAGGTCTTGCAGCGATTTCACCGCAAATGTCGGATGTGCCGCCAGCAGATTGGCAAAGCGCGTCAACTGCGACACCGGCGCGAGATCGCGTTCGGTGTCGTACGGCACGCGTTTGTAAATGCTCGGATTCACCGTGATACCCGCCGCCACCACCAGCAGTGTGTGGCCGTCGGGCGCGGCGCGCACCACCAGCTCGGTGCCGATCATGGTGCCCGCGCCGGGACGGTTATCCACCACCACCGGTTGTTTGAATGCGTCAGACAGGCGTTGCGCAATCAGCCGCGCGGTGAGGTCGGTCGAAGCACC
>VFLF01000223.1 GCA_009885185.1 Nitrosomonadales bacterium
CACCCGGCCAACCTGGTAAACCCACTGCGCCGCATGGTTTTCACGTTCAGGCAAGGTATTCCGCCAACCGCGCATCCAGCGTGCCTTGAGCATGCATGACGAACTCGGCAAACTCCCTCGCCGCGCCACGCCCGCCCGCTGCCCGGGTCACGTACTGCGCGTGCTTGCGCACCAGCGCGGGCGCTTCCGGCACGCTGACCGCCAGGCCGCAACGCCTGAGCACCGGCAGATCAATCACATCGTCACCCATATAGCTAGCGTGCTGAATATCGATATTCAGCCGCTTAAGCAAATCCTGCATGGCATCCAGCTTGTTTGCCACGCCCTGATATAGCAGCTCGATACCCAGATCGCGCGCGCGGTTTGCGACCACGCGCGAGGTACGGCTGGTGATAATCGCCACTGCGACGCCGCTGTCGCGCAACATCTTAATGCCTTGGCCATCCTGCACATGGAACGCCTTGAATTCCTCGCCGCTATCGGTGTAATACAACCGGCCATCGGTCAAAATGCCGTCGACGTCGAACGCGGCGATGCGCACCCGCCTGGCTCTTTCCAGCGCATCTGCCGCATCACTCACTGTAACCCCCCATGCGATAGCACATGCTCACACCACTTTCGCGCGGAACAAATCGTGCATGTTCAGCGCACCTACCAGCACGCCGCCGCCATCCACCACCAGCAACTGATTCACCTTGTTGCGCTCCATGATTTCGACCGCCTCCGCCGCCAAACGATCCGGTGTAATGGTACGCGGCCCCGCTTTCATGACTTGTTTTATCGGCGTCTGTTTCAGGTCTATGCCTTTTTCGATGGCGCGGCGCAAATCGCCGTCGGTGAATATCGCCGTGACCCGCCGCGCCGCATCCACCACCGCGGTCATACCCATCGCACCGCGCGACATTTCCATCATGGCCTCCATGATGGACACATCACCCGTCACCGCAGGCATCGCAGCGCCGCTACGCATCACGTCGCTCACCAGCGTCAGCAGACGCCGGCCCAGCGCGCCGCCGGGATGTGACAGGGCAAATTCGTCGCGCGTGAATCCGCGCGCGCGCATCAACGCCACCGCCAGCGCATCGCCCAGCGCCAGCGCCACCGTGGTGCTGGCGGTCGGCGCCAGATTCAGCGGGCAGGCCTCCATTTCCACGCCGGCATACAGATGCACATCGGATTGTTTGGCCAGCGACGAATCGGCGCTGCCGGTCATCGCGATCAACTTGGCGCCCTGACGCTTTAATACCGGCACGATGGCGAGCAGTTCGCTGCTCTCGCCGGAGTTGGACAGTCCGATGAAAATGTCGTCGCGCGTCACCATGCCCAGATCACCGTGACTCGCTTCGGCGGGATGCACAAAAAAAGCCGGCGTGCCGGTGCTCGCCAAGGTGGATGCGATCTTGCGCGCCACATGTCCTGATTTGCCGATACCGCTCACCACCACGCGGCCGCGACAGCCCATGACCATGGCGACGGCGGCCGAGAAACTCGCGTCGAGGCGGGTCATCAGATGCTGGATCGCACGCGCCTCGATATCAAGCACCTGCCTCGCCACGGAAATTGCGTCACCCGCATCGGCTTGCGACGGCTTGGACACTGCACCATTCATGTGAAAAGTATAGCAGATACCAAAGGTGGCTTCCGACCAATTCGCCTGTCGTCGCGCTTGCAATTTGGCGTCGATAGGGCATCATCAAAGTGAAAAAGACGCGCCGCGTCACACGCAAACAAACCGATGTCTACAACCCTGCAAACTGTTCTGGTGCTGCTGGCTGCCGCCGTGTTCGTGGTAGTGGTGTGCCGCAAGCTCAAATTGCCCCCACTGCTGGGCTACCTGATCGTGGGCGCGGCTGTCGGCCCTCACGCACTGGGCTGGGTCGAGGAATCACAACAAGTACATCAGCTCGCCGAAATCGGCGTGGTGTTCCTGATGTTCAGCATCGGGTTGGAGTTCAGCCTGCCCAAACTGCAAACCATGCGACGCGTGGTGCTGGGCATGGGTTCCGCGCAAGTGTCCCTGACGCTGCTGGTGGTGCTTGCCGTCGCACTGTTTCTGGGCGTGCCGTGGCAGGGTGCGTTCGTGCTCGGCGGCGCGATCGCCATGTCGTCTACAGCCATACTCGCCAAGCTGCTGGCCGAACGCCAGGAACTCAATTCCGAACATGGCCGCCAGATCATCGGCATCCTGCTGTTTCAGGATCTAGCGGTGGTGCCGCTGCTGATCGTGATTCCGGCGTTCGCCGCGCCGGCGGGTGACTTGGCCGCCAATATCGGCTGGGCGCTCATCAAGGCGGTCGTGGTACTCGCGGTGCTGCTGTTTGCCGGGCAGCGCCTGATGCGCGCGTGGTTTCATGTAGTGGCGCGCGCCAAATCGCCGGAACTCTTTGTGTTGAATATTTTGCTGGTCACGCTTGGCATATCCTGGTTGACCGAACTGGCCGGACTGTCGCTGGCGTTAGGCGCCTTCGTCGCGGGCGTGCTGATCTCCGAAACCGAATACCGCTACCAGGTCGAGGAGGACATCAAGCCCTTTCGTGATGTGCTGCTGGGCTTGTTCTTTGTCACCATCGGCATGCTGCTCGATGTCCGTGTGGTGGTGCAAAATGCTTCGGTCGCCGCCATTCTGGTGGCGCTGGTGGTGGTGAAGACGTTCCTGATTTTCGCTATCGCGCGCGCGTTCGGATCCGGCACCAGTGTCGCCTTGCGCACGGGCCTGGCGCTCGGCACCTGCGGAGAATTCGGTTTCGTCCTGCTGGCGCATGCCAACAGCGCCCGCCTGATCAGCCCGGAACTGTTGCAGCCGGTGCTGGCGGCGATGGTACTGTCGATGCTCGCGGCGCCTTTTATCCTGCAACGCAGCGAATCGATCGTGCGGCGTTTCTCTGCCAACGAATGGATGATGCGCGCAATGCAGATACACAACATCGCCGTGCAATCGATGGCCGCGAACGAACATGTGGTGATCTGCGGTTATGGCCGCAGCGGACAAAACCTGGCGCGCTTTCTCGAACAGGAAAAAGTGCCGGTGATCGCGCTGGATCTCGATCCGCAGCGCATCAGCGAAGCCGCCGCCGCGGGCGAGCAAGTGGTCTTTGGCGACGCGGCGCGGCGTGAAGTCTTGATTGCCGCCGGGCTGCTGCGCGCACGTGCGCTGGTGGTCACCTACTCGGATACCGCCTCCGCGCTGCGTATCCTCGAACACGTGCGCGAGCTGCGCCACGGGCTGCCGGTGGTGGTGCGTACGTACGAGGATACCGACATCGAGCAACTCAAGGCCGCCGGCGCCGCCGAGGTGGTGGCCGAAATCATGGAAGGCAGCCTGATGCTGGCCTCGACCACGCTGATGCTGATCGGCACACCGTTAAATCGCGTGCTGCGCCGCATCCGCGAAACGCGCGAACATCACTACCATTTGTTCCGGGGGTTTTTTCGCGGCATCACCGACGAGCAGAACGATGCGGAACAGGCCGCGCACCCCCGTTTGCATTCGGTGATCGTCGTGCCGGGCGCCGCCGCCATCGGCAAGACGTTCGCGCAACTGGATTTGGCCGCGCTGCGCATCGAAGTCACCGCCGTGCGCCGGCGCAATGTGCGAACCATGGAGCCCGCGCCCGATACCGTGGTGGAGGAAGGCGACGTGGTGGTGATGATGGGAACGGAAGAGAGCGTGGCGGCGGCGGAGATGAAGCTGCTGCAGGGTTAGGCATGGGAGGCAAAACGTGCACCAACAAAAAAGCCCGCTGTCGCGGGCTTTTTTTACTCAGCACACAGATCGCCTAGAACAGACTTGAACCACCACAGTTGGTAACGACAGTGGCGGCGGCCCACCCATTGGGTGCCGCTGCCAGGTAGCACGAACCCGAACCGGTGGGCGCTGTCCCGCCGCCGGCATACGCGGAAAACCGGAATGTTCCGCCAATGGCATTGCCATCGTCTGCCTTGCGATCCACCTCGGCCATAATATCCGACGGAACCTGATTTCCGGTTTTCACATTGTGCCGCGCGGTAGGCGCGCCATCATATACGTTGTCATATATCAGCTGCATCCGGGTTCCGTATGGATTCGACGGCGTGGTTGTCGTGCTTTCTGTCGTATTGCAGGTATAAGATCCATTGATAAATCCCGCTTTGGACAGATGCTCCCACGCCAGAATGGATTCATTACCGGCAATTTGACCATTGCCGTCGCCATTACCGGTTCCACAGGGCGTCGCACCGACCCCATTGATGTTGGTTGTAGCTGCCGTGTAATCGCCCGGCAACGCGCGATAGCGATCCAGAAAACCGAAATAAGCCGCTTTGATACCGTCCTGCTGCGAAATCAGGTTGCGCACGCGTGCGCTGGTAATCAGTTCCTGTCCCTTCAGTACACCGCCCAAAAGCAGGCCAATAATCACTAGCACGATGGCGATCTCGATCAGTGTAAATCCGCGCTGCTTGTGCATGTGTTGCTCCCCCATTGTCGAACCGCGAAAAATGTCACAGGATTCCGTGCAACCTTCATGCCACTTGCGGTCGGAGCGCGTCCGATCCGTACGGACTCACGTGACTCGCCCAGCATCTGGATTACGACTTTCCCGGCCTAGTCGATTATTATATAAGTATTTGTTTTTAAACAATATTTAATGAGTCCTCCCAGACTGGCCTGCCGCACGTGGCCTGCAATGGCGTGACCAGTCCCGATGCCCGTAACCTCCAGCCAGCTCGCTAGCACGCCCTCACTGTCGACTTTTCGACGATGATGTTGATTTATCGGCATTTTTCAGTTTTTCCAGCCGTTCGGCGAGGAATTGGATTTCCCTCGCATCGGTAATCTCATTACCCGCCAACAAACCACCCAGCAGCACTTTCGCGCGCTCCGTTTCACCCATGTCCTCCAGCATGAAGATGCGCATCTGCCGCGCCCAGTTCGACGCCTTGCCCGCATGCCGCGCGATGTCTTCGGCGTA
>VFLF01000549.1 GCA_009885185.1 Nitrosomonadales bacterium
CATGTTGCGCACGCCGTAGTCGGGCGCTTCCGCGACGATGGGTGTTGCGTGACAGCCGCCCCAGTGGCCCCACGGCATGGCGCCCAACTCCATCGCCATGCGCAGGCCGTCGCCGTAATTGAAATTCGAGCCGCGCACTTTGGCGTGTCCCCACTCCTGCCCCAGATAGCGCGTGCGCCACTCCGGGTTGGTCTCGAAGCCGCCGCAGCCAAGCACTACGGCATTGGCTTGCAACGTTTCGACGCCCTTGGGCCCGCGCACCACCACGCCGTTGACGCGGCCCATGCTGTTTTGCGTGAGTTCAAGCACGTGTGATTCGTAGCGTACTTCCACGCCCATCTGCTCTGCCGTGGCGAGCCAGGTTTCCGACAGCCCCACGCCTTCGTGGATGGTGCGCAGAATCGCGCCGCGCGGCCATTTGATCTTGTTGCCCACCTTGAGGCCCATCACCGAGCGCGCGAGTTCAAAGTGATGCTTGCCCACCGTCTGCATCCAGCAGGTGGTGTCGTAGGATTCGTCGATCATGGTGTTCAACAGCGTGCGGTCGCTGCGCCCTTCGGTCACGCGCAGCAGGTCTTCCTCAAACGCAGCTTTCGGATACAGCGGCACATCTGCGTGAAAACCGGGATACTCTTTTTCCACATCGGGAATAAAACGGTCGAGCTGCTCCACCCTGTCGAACACGAAGCGGAATATCGCGCCACTGAAATAGGTGTTGCCGCCGCGCTGTGCCTGCGGCGCTTTTTCCAGCATCAGCACGCGCTTGGCACCGTGCTCGCGCGCCGACACCGCCGCGGCGCCCGCCGCATTGCCCGCACCCACAATAATCACATCGTAGCTCATGATGACTTGCCCTTTAGTTATCCATTGAACCGCAAAACATAAATGCCGTGATTCTTGTCCGACACAAATATATTTCCACGCGCATCCGCAATCACGTCTTCGGATTGCGTGACCAGGCCGGTTTTCGGCAATGGCCCCAAACGCTTGATCGGATCGGGCGGCAGGAAATAGCCGATTTCCTTGGGCAAGCGTTCATCGGAAATATCATATGCGCGCAGCCCTGCGTTGAAGTACGCGAGGAATACGATGTCCTCGTTTTGATACAACACATCCTGAAACTGCGGCTGATGCTGATTGTGCGGGCCAAAGCGCCCCGCCTGCTCGCAGAAATTCTTGAACGGGTAGCCCTTGGGCGGCACCGGCAACGGAAACAATGAAATCAGTCGCGGCTTCGATTCCACGCGAACATCGACGATGCCTGCAAACCCCAACGGCTCATCGCAGCGCTCGACGATGGCCTCGGAGTTCACCACCACCAGCGGGCGCTTCTGCAGCGGCACCGCCGTATGCACCGCGATGCGCGCGGCAAACGGCGGCGAGAACGGCAGATCACCCACCAGCTTGGGCGCCTTGTAATCGCTGACATCCAGAATCACAAAACCGCCGCCGCCATAGGGCAGATACGCGCGATCGCCCACCACATACGCGCCGCCGTGCAGCAGCGTCTGCTCCGGCGCGCCGCTTTCGCCGCCCGCGATCCACTGCCCTTTGCG
>VFLF01000280.1 GCA_009885185.1 Nitrosomonadales bacterium
CCTTCGTCAACAAGATGGATCGCGAAGTGCGCGAGCCGATGGATCTGGTGGACGAAATCGAACGCACGCTGGGCATGCCGGTGGTGCCGTGCACCTGGCCAGTGGGCATGGGCAAGCAGTTCAAGGGCGTGTTCGATCTGCTAAAAGACAGCATGCGCGTGTTCATCGCGGGCGAAGACCGCGTCGGCGGGCACGACACCATACAAGGCATCGACAACCCGGACGCCGCCGCGCGCTTTGGCGACACCTTCGCGCACGCGCGGCAGGAAATGGAACTGGTGCAGGGCGTGTCGCCCACGTTTGACCGCGATTCGTTTTTGGCCGGCAAGCAAACGCCGCTGTTTTTTGGTTCAGCGATCAATAACTTCGGCGTGCAGGAAGTGCTGGACGCGCTGGTGCAATTCGCGCCGCCGCCGCGTGCGCGCCGCGCGATTCAGCGCGTGGTCGAGCCGACGGAACCCAAGTTCACTGGCGTGGTGTTCAAGATACAGGCCAACATGGACCCTGGCCACCGTGACCGCATCGCCTTCATCCGCGTGTGCTCCGGCCATTTTGAACGCAGCATGAAGCTGAAAAATTGCCGCACCGGCAAGGATTTTCGTCCCAATACCGTGGTGTCTTTTTTGTCGCAGCGGCGCGATATTGTCGAAGACGCCTACGCCGGCGACATCATCGGCATCCCCAATCACGGCGTGCTGCAACTGGGCGACACGCTGACCGAAGGCGAGGATTTGCAGTTCACCGGCTTGCCGTTTTTCGCGCCGGAGCTGTTTCAGACCGTGGAGATCGCCGACCCGCTGCGCAGCAAGCAGTTACGCACGGGGCTGGCGCAACTCGGCGAAGAAGGCGCGATTCAGGTGTTCAAACCGGTCGCGGGCGGCATGTTGTTGCTGGGCGCCATCGGCCAACTGCAATTTGAAGTGGTGGCGCATCGCCTGAAACACGAATACGGCTGCGAAGCGCGCATGGCGCCCGCGCGCTACAACATGGCGCGTTGGGTCACGGCGGATGACCCCAAGGAGATGAAACGTTTTATCGAGGCCAACGCGCATCGGGTGGCGTACGACGCGGTGGAGGCACCGACGTTTCTCGCGGCCTATGATGCGGAGATCAAGGTCGCGCACGAGCATTGGCCGAACATCCGTTTTCACGCGCTGCGCGAACACGCCGGGCTGGTGTTTCACTCGAACGCGAACAGCTAATACTTCGGCGACTATTCGGCACGTAAGCTGGCGCGCTTCACCACCACACATGCGCTTCGTAGCGCGTGGGCACACAACACCGCCCCGAACATCCGTTCGCAAGAAACGTAAGCAGCCGACCAAGAGTGTTGCTAGGACTACGTTGGAAGCATTCGCTTGCGCCGCTTGGCAAACGTTTCAACATCCGGTTCTTCAGAAAGGAGAAAATCGAGAAAGTCGATTTCCCGGTATTCACAAGTTCCCGCCAAACTTAGTAGCGTTAGATACTCGTCGACGCCTTTCTTGGACGATGTCCCAGCGATGACATCACGCAGTCGGGCGAAGGCCTTTATGGCGCGTTCGGCGTTGTTGTTGTTCCAAGGCACGCCGTTGTAATTAAGAAAAGTAAAAAGCGAATTGCGGTTCTTCTCGAACCGCTGTTTGCATTTCAGGGCCGCCTCGCTAGTGAATTGTGTGGTTTCAAGAAATCCGAAGAACCTGTCTACGTCGGGTAAGTGCTTTTGGAGAAAACGCCGCTTCAGCCCATGGCGGTCGACGGTTTCCACGATCGGTTTCAGCAACCCGGTAAAGCCCGTGCAGATCGACTTCATTTCCGTATCGAACGGGTTGTTCAGAATCTCATCATTCAGATCGCGCATCAGATGAATCAGACATTTCTGCTGTGGAGAGGGAATGGACTCGTAGGCAGCATAGAAGTCGGACACCAGAACGCCTTTGAAGTCCTTGAGCAAATTATGCACGATCTCGGCCTCGCGGCTTTCTGCCAGAACGTAAACCACCTCGGTAATGTTGGTCAAAACCCAGACATAAGCCAAGTGACCCTTGATATTCGCACGGGTCTCGTCTGCATGAACGAGATTGCCACCAACGATCCGTTCCAATATCTTTCTTTTGGCGAACGAATAGCGATTGGCAGCATTGGTCTTGAGATTAGTCAGCGTACTCCGAACCAAATTGAAACCGAAAATCCGGTTAAGGCTATGTTGCATGGTAAGTTGCGGGACGCGGAGCCTCACGATGTGATATACGAAATAAGCCACGACATTCCAGCCCCATTTGCGACCGTAAAGATACCATTCGCTTATCCCATACTCTTGCATGCAGCTCCGGCAACGGTATCCTTGGAACATATACTGAACCACTCGCCGTTTTACGCTGTCCCTGCCGAAAACAAGATCGTCTACGGTTCGGTTAGAGGCCGGCTTTTCATCCGGCCTCGCTTGCCGCACTGCGGACAGCACAACGGGGGTTTAGCCACAACGATTTTTTCTACCTTCCTCCGGCATCGGCTTTTCCGCTTCAGCCGTTTTGGCTTCGACCTCACTTCTGTTCCCGTTCGCACGAAAACCCTGTCTCGCTGGTAGTTCCAGTGCGCCGCCTGGTTGATCTTCTCCATGTCCGGCAATGGACTCTTGAAAGTCCGCCATTTCGACAAGAAGTTCCTGCCCAGTTCTTCGGCTTGGACGACATCCGGAATGGCCCCCGAGTCGCCAGCAGGAACTTCCGGCGACTCAAGCTGCGAGATGGTGCGGGCGACAAGACTCAATGCTTCGCAGTCGTCGGCGTTGTAGGCAATCAGCCTGTCCCGCAGGTCGGCGTCCCGCGACTCTTCCCAGCGGGAGCGCCATGCAATCGACAGAAGCCCTGAGGCCGAGGGATCCGACCACTTGAACCCAAGGAAACGGGCGATTTCCTTGAGTCCGTTGGAGTACGCGGGAAAGTAAACCCGGGCGTATTTCACTGCGAGAATATTTATCGACGACGCAATAGCCGTAGCTGCGGCGGAAGGCTCTGGAGGAACGCCGTGGCGCTCGCACATTTTCTTCAAAAACATTTTCTCGAAACTGCCATAGTGCAGCAGTATCGGACGGTCGACTTCCCATAGGATACCCAAAAATTCTTCCCAAATTCGTCTCTCGTCGCTTGGCGAATCAGCCCAGAGCGACTGGTGTACCGTCCCACCAAGTGCATCCACTCGAACTCCGACGAGGTAGTAGAAATCGCGATCAGGGAGTCCCTCGACATCAATGAACACCGGCGTGCCGTCCATTGGCAATTCCGGCTTCCCGACGACATGGATTTTCCGCTCGCGGATGGCGAGAGCCTTCAAAGCATGGTGGTACCGTTCGGGTCTTGCGGCCAAGCGCTTGGAACGTCGGCGCGGACGGAAAGTGTATGCCAGTTGGGACACTGTAAAAATGCCTTTGCCTCGGTACTTTGCCCGTTCCTTCTGGGTCAGATTGGAGAGGAGAGATCGTCTTTGCCAACCGCAACCTTCCTACACCGGTCATTGAACACGCACTCGGGACAATGCCGGTTGAGCACCGTGTCTGGTGGAGATGTGGCAGACAGCATGGATGCTACTTGGGAGACTTTTCTATGCACGATGCGCGACAACGCTGCGGCGTTTACCGAAAGCGTCGCCTGTTTCTCGCCATGCACGATTTTCGCCGTTCCGATTTTCGTACCCAAAACTTTCGCGAGTAAGAGCGCCTCAAAGGCCGCAATGATTTTTTCGGAAGCGGACAGTCTGTTCTTCACTACGAAACGGATGGGCACGAATTGGGGCGATGTATCAGACTGTGGAATCCGCTCGATTAGCGCGATCTCTGCTTCCCATCCTTGGGATCGCACAGTTTCTCCCACTGAAAACCGCCAGGACTCGTGTTTCCAGAGGCCGGGGGCCTGAGACGCGACGCCCTTGCTCTCCTCTTGGGCCGTCAGCTTCCGGATGCCATCAAGTTGGTAGGATTCCGCCTTCGCTGCAGCCCATGCGGAGTATTCCGTGCCCGCTGAGATTTCCCCCTCAGATAGCAGGTGGCACTTGACGGGGCAGGCCAAGAACGCCTCCAGTAAACGCGATGTGACCACGATTCGCCGACTTTCGTTAGGCTGATAGGCAGTCGACAGCGCCCCGAGAACACCTACTCCGCGCGCAAGCCCGCGCGCTTGACCACCACTGCCCAGCGCGCGATATCGGATGCGATCAGGCGCGCGAATTCTTCCGGCGTGGTGGGGCGCGCTTCGACGCCTTGCCCCAACAGGCGCTCGCGGATTTCGGGTAGCGCGAGCACCGCGACGATTTCGGTGTTGAGC